>JALFZG010000027.1 GCA_022784645.1 Bacteroidales bacterium | reverse complement strand
GATATAATATAATTTATTATTATTATTTGGATCAGGGAGAATCTGTGACACACCATCTACAATGCTAATTGGATTTGAGGTAATGGCACGAGCACCGTTGTTGCAATTCGCTCCAACCAATGCAATTTTATCATTCTCGTTAGTTGGGTCTTCCAAGTTGACTAAGAATGCGGTGAGGTTTTTTGGAGTAGAGTACGGACTGTAGAAATAAGTCGCTGCCATTGTGCTGCCGGCGAAGAGCAGGGCGGTTAAGAGAAAATAGAGTCTTGTTTTTTTCATGATTTTTAGATGTTTTTAGTTGATGAATAATGATGTTGTTATTTGATTTTTTTTGGATTCATGGTAGGGAGGGTAGGGAGTGATTTTGCAAAGTAGAGTTAGCAAAACGAATTTCGGTGCAAAGGTACTGTTTTTTTTTGACATATGCAAGAGTTGTCCTGCTTTTTGCAAGCAGTTATCCCGAATTTCTAAAAAGAACATTCAAAAGGCCTCTAAGAAGAAAGATTTTTATTAAGGCTCGTAATACGCGCGATACACAAAAAATCGAAAATTAACGTTAACGAGTTAACACTTGCTTTCTCCGATTTGCTTCGCATGCTCGAATAGTCTCTGAGGAGTCGATTTTTGCTACCACGCGAGGTAACAAATTTTTACTCCTCGAGAAAACAAATTTTCCCTCAGGATAGGCAAAAACGCAACACGAATTTTTTTTTTGGAAAATACGGGGTAACAGTTAACGCTTTAGGTTCTGCGCGTTGTCTACTTTTTTAGGAGCAGGGTGCTGCTTTCTCTCTCCTAAACACAAAAAATGCTGCCAATCGTTCGATTCGCAGCATCTATCTGGGTGGCAGATGGGGCACGATCCCACAACCTTCGGAACCACAATCCGACGCTCTAACCAATTGAGCTACAGCCACCGTGTATGCGACCAATTGTCGCGAATTTGCTTCGTCAAAAAAGGGTGTCCTTTTCAAAAGCGAGTGCAAAGGTACTGCTTTTTTTTGAATTGACCAAATTTTCAACGCATTTTTTATGAAAAAATTGCATTTTTGCCCTTTTTGAAATCGAAATCCACAAAAAAATGCCTATCACAGAAAAAAAATCAGCTCCATATTTGCGCATATGGAAGTTTTTTCGTAATTTTGCGCTGTCAAACGATTATCACCATGGAAACGCTTATCGGTTTGGGCTATTTGGGCTTGTTCATCGCCTCCTTTTTGGCGGGTTCATTCGTGCCATTCTCTTCGGAGGTGGTGCTCGCCGCATTGGTGCTGAAGACCGACATGAACGTCTGGTGGCTTTTAGCAGTGGCCACTGCCGGTAATTGGCTTGGCGAACTTACCTGCTACTGGATTGGGCACCTGGGGAAAATGGAGTGGATAGAGCGCTGGACAAAGGTTAATCCTGACAAACTCCACCATTGGGAGGACCGCATCAAGCGGTATGGCGCATGGCTCGCATTCTTCAGTTTCGTGCCGTTTTTGGGCAATGTGATTGCCGTTGGATGCGGCTATTTCCGATGCAGTTTTTCCCTCTCAGCTCTCCTGATGCTCATCGGAAAATTCCTGCGCTATTGGGTGATAATTTATGGCATGATCGGGTTGTTTTTCTGAGCACTCCGGTCGAATATGGCAATTTATTAACGTTTAAATAATTGTAATTATGACGTACGATCTTGCATTTGTGGAGAAGCATGTTCTCCCCGGTTGGCAACTCAATCCCAACGAGAAAATTGTGAATGGTATCATCAAAGGTCTGAACCGCTGTAACGGCGAATGCCCCTGCGCTAATAAGTATAAAGGCACGCCTGACGCTATGTGCCCGTGTAAGGGGTACCGCGAGGAAGACTACTGCTGCTGCCAGCTTTACGTGAAGAAATAAGGGCGTTTTTACCCCTTTTTTGGGGTATTTGGGCTCTTTTTTGGGGGTGTTTTATCCTTTTTTGAGGTGTGTTTTGCCCTATGGATGGGGCATTTTGGCATACTTTTTGCTCAGGCAGGGGTATGCATTTGGTTATGAAAAATACAATTCATTTACTCCTGCTTGTAGTAGGAGCGATACTTGTTGTGAGTCCCTCTGCATCGGCTCGTGAGAAACATGCAGTGCCCGATAGTATGGTGGTGCGCACCTTTGAAGTGAATGGCGTGTCGTTTCAGATGCGCTATGTGGATGCGGGTACGTTCGTGATGGGCGCTACCCCAGAGCAACGATCGGATAAGGTGTCGTCGGATAGGCCCGCCCATTGCGTCAGCCTTAGTCATTATTATATAGGTGTGCAGGAGGTGACGCAGGCGCTGTGGTTGGCCGTAATGGGCGAATGGCGTAGTCCGGAGGAATGGACGGACCCGCAAGCGCCCGCCAACTGGTTGAACTGGCATGATGCGCAACTGTTTGTAAAACGCTTGGACAGCATCACCGGTTTGCCTTTTCGTTTGCCTACAGAAGCCGAATGGGAGTATGCAGCTCGAGGCGCACACTATTCGCGCAGTTTCCGCTTTGCTGGAAGCGATCGCTCCGAAGAAGTAGGATGGGGACTGATGAATGCAGGCCATCATGTACACCCCGTGATGCAGAAGAAAGCCAACGAGTTGGGTTTATACGATATGACGGGCAATGTGAGCGAATGGTGCTCAGATTGGTTTGCTCCATATTACATGGCTACCGAACCGAATCCGCAAGGGCCTGCAGAAGGCGAAGAAAAGGTGCTCAGAGGAGGTAGCTGGGATAATTGTGAAGATAATCGTCATATCTCCTATCGCCTTCATCGGGCGCCTGATTATATGTTTTCTGACTGCGGCTTGCGCCTTGCCATGACTGTGGATATTCCTACGAAAGAGGCGGCCAAAGAACCGGCTATGACCATGCGTGTGAAGGTTGGCAAGAAAGTTGTATTATTCCGCTACGTGGCGGCAGAGAACCCCTTTTATGTGGCGGAATCAGAGGTTACTTGTCAACAATGGAAAGAGGTGATGAAAGACGAGGATATGGAGAAAAACAAACTCGTCTTGACAGGTGTGAAGCGCAGCGAACAATTGGAGTTTGCCGAGCGAGTGAGTAAGCAGTCGGGGCAATCGATGGGTATTGCTACAGAAGAAGATTTGGCAGCAGCCAAAGCTGCGGGCGTGTTGGATGAAGGCTCGTTTGTAAAGGAGGCTTCCCAGCAATATAAGAAATCGCTCGCAGAGCAGGTAAAACGCCGCAAAGCGCTCAAAAATGCCTCTAAATGGGGCGAGTTAATAGGGGTAAGAGTGTCGGTGGGAGATGACCCTGTGCTAAATGAATTGAGCCATAATCCAGTAGAAGATCGGCCATTTCGGTTGGTATTGTATATTCCCTGAAAAGTTCTCGCCAAGTTCCTTTGGGGGCGTTGCAATCCCCTTTGAGGAATAGCCATCGTTGTGAAAAAAAAAGAGAAGCATTCCTGCTTCTCTTTTTTGTGTCCCCCGAGAGGCTCGAACTCTCGACCCACTGATTAAGAGTCAGTTGCTCTACCAACTGAGCTAGGGAGACTTAATACAAATTTTGTTCTCTTATCTGCTTCCGTTTTCGAAAGCGGGTGCAAAATTACTGCTATTTTTTGATATGACCAAATTTTTTAAGGAAAAAATGTAAAAAAACGTCGTTTTTTGTGCTTTTTTGCGGAAAATTGTGGATTTTTGCCTAATATATTTGGCAATTTCGGCTTTTTTTAGTAATTTTGCAGGGTCTTACGCGCGCGTTCGTGTGCATCGCGCATATTATTAGGACAGCAGTTTGGATGCTGCCGAAGGTAAATGGCTAACAAATTTTTATTAAAATCAAATAATCATGGAATTTAAGTATGCTCCAATGTTCCAGCTCGGGGAAGACAAAACCGAGTATTATCTGCTGACCAAAGACTATGTGTCGGTTGGCGAGTTTGAGGGTCATCCTATTCTGAAGATTGAGAAAGAGGGTTTGACCAAGATGGCCAATGCAGCTTTCCGCGATGTGAGCTTCATGCTTCGTCGCAGCCACAATGAGCAGGTAGCTAAGATCCTGCGCGATCCGGAAGCCAGCGCCAATGATAAGTATGTAGCGCTCACGTTCCTTCGTAATGCTGAAGTGGCATGCAAGGGGCAGTTGCCGCTTTGTCAGGATACCGGTACCGCCATCATCCATGGCGAAAAGGGTCAGCAAGTGTGGACGGGCTATTGTGACGAAGAGGCGCTCTCGCTTGGCGTTTTCAAGACCTACACTGAGGAGAACCTGCGTTACAGCCAAAACGCACCCCTCGATATGTACAATGAGGTGAACACCAAATGCAACCTCCCTGCTCAGATTGATATCGAAGCAACCGAGGGCATGGAGTATCATTTCCTTTGCGTGACCAAAGGTGGCGGTTCGGCCAATAAGACCTACCTCTATCAGGAGACCAAAGCGCGCATTCAGAACCCCGGTACCCTCATCCCGTTCCTTGTAGAGAAGATGAAGAGCCTCGGTACGGCTGCTTGTCCGCCCTATCATATCGCTATCGTGATTGGTGGTACATCTGCTGAGAAGAATCTGCTCACCGTGAAGCTCGCTTCTACCCATTACTACGACGAACTCCCCACTACAGGCGATGAGACCGGTCGTGCTTTCCGCGATATCGAGCTCGAAAAGCAACTCTTGCAGGAATGCTACAAGATTGGTCTTGGTGCGCAGTTCGGCGGAAAGTACATGGCGCATGACGTGCGCGTAGTGCGTCTGCCTCGACATGGCGCTTCGTGCCCCATCGGCCTTGGCGTAAGCTGTTCGGCTGACCGCAATATCAAGTGTAAAATCAATAAAGACGGTATTTGGATCGAGAAGATGGATTCGAATCCGGCCAGCCTTATCCCGGAAGAACTGCGTGCAGCAGGCGAGGGCGATGCCGTAAAGATTGACCTCAATCAGCCGATGGCTGACGTTTGCAAGATTCTCACGAATTACCCCATCGGTACCCGTCTTTCGCTCAACGGCACGATTATTGTAGGACGCGATATTGCGCATGCGAAGATTAAAGCGCGCTTGGATGCCGGCGAGGGTATGCCTGAGTATCTGAAGAATCATCCGATCTACTACGCAGGTCCGGCTAAGACGCCTGCCGGTATGGCTTGCGGCTCAATGGGCCCCACCACAGCCGGACGTATGGATCCGTATGTGGATGAGTTCCAGGATCATGGTGGTTCGCTCATTATGCTCGCTAAGGGCAATCGCTCTATCGATGTGACGAACGCCTGCAAGAAACATGGTGGTTTCTACCTCGGCTCTATCGGTGGTCCTGCCGCTATCCTCGCTCAGGAGAATATCAAGTCCATCGAGTGCGTAGAGTATCCGGAGCTCGGCATGGAGGCAATCTGGAAGATTGAGGTGGAGGACTTCCCCGCATTCATCCTCGTGGATGATAAGGGTAATGATTTCTTCAAGCAGCTCAAGCCTTGTGCCGGCTGCACCATCCTCTAATCGCGCCCATTTGTAAATCCCCTGCCTCCTCTCCTGAGGAGAGCAGGGCATACTGAAGATTATGGATAAAAAACCAACCCTTTGGCAACGTCTGCGGGATAAGTACCGCATCGTTGTTTTGAATGAGAAAACGCTCGGAGAGACGCTGCACATGCGCCTCTCCCTGCTCAATCTCATTCTGCTTTTTTCGGCAATGACGCTGATTACGCTCGTGCTTTTTGGTTTGCTTATTTGGTTCACTCCATTGCGCAATTACCTCCCTGGTAATACGCAGTCGATTCGCGAACAGCTTGTTGAGCAAAATGCACGAATGGATTCGCTGCTCGATGTCTTGCATTTTCAAGATGAATATATGGGCGTGGTGAAAAGCGTGATTGCCGGAGAGATTGAGCCCGATTCGGTGAATACGGGTATCGATTCTATGTATATCGTGAACCGCGAGGAACTGCTCTCGGAGGGTAGCGAGGTGATTGATGAGTTTATGGCGGACTATGAAGCGCGCAGCAAGGAAAACCTCTCGCTGTTTGACCAAGCTGCTTCGCAGAGCGCCATGCACATGCTCTTCCGTCCCGTATCGGGTGTGGTGGTGGAGCATTTTAACCCCAACGGATTCCAAGGTGTGAGGATAAGCGTCACCAAGGATCAACACGTGGATGCCGTGCTCAACGGTACTATCGTGAGTGCACAGTATTCTGTGCAGGATGGCTGGACGATGATAATCCAGCATAATGCCGACTATCTGAGTGTCTATAGCCGGATAGCTCGGCCGCTCCACCGCACTGGCGACTATGTGCGCGCTGGAGAGACTATCGGTTTGGCTTCGGATGAAACCCTCTTAGGATATCAACTTTGGTGCTCAGGAAGAGCCCTTGATCCCGAGGCTGTGATTGCATTTTAATAGGCACTTCCGTTGTTTTTTGGAAAGGTATTAGTAATGGTAAATCGCTGGTTATTAGTCATTTAAGTAAGCATAAATACGAATCGTTCAGAGAATATAGTAACTTCAGAAATTGAAAGAATAATTTAGCAATACTGAAATTGAAAGTAGATAATACTGAAGTAGAAAGACTAATTTATACAATACTGAATTTGAGAATAGATATTTCAACAATATATAAATAAACCGACAAAATGAAAAAACTTGCAATATTGGGATCAACCGGTTCGATAGGCACGCAAACCTTAGAGGTGGTGCGCGAGCATCCGGATCGGTTTGAGGTATATGCTATTTGTGCGCACCGGTCAGTAGATAAACTGGTGGAGCAGGCTGTTGCTTTCCGTCCGGAGGTAGTGTGCATAGCCGATGAGAGTTTGTATACTGAACTGAAGCAGAAGCTCCAAGTGGCTCTTGGCGCAGATGCCGAGATGATGAAAGTGTGGGCAGGTGCAGATGCGATAGCGGGGATGGTGACGATGCCATCGATTGATATCGTGGTGGCTGCGATGGTAGGGTATGCGGGTTTGCGCCCAACGATGGAAGCTATCCGTGCGGGTAAGACTATTGCCCTCGCCAACAAGGAGACACTCGTAGTGGCAGGTGAACTTATTTGCGCCCTTGCGGAGCAGTATCATGCGCCTATTTTGCCTGTGGATTCAGAGCATTCGGCTATCTTCCAGAGCCTTGTGGGCGAAGACCATAGCGAGATTGAGAAGATTCTCCTCACGGCTTCAGGAGGGCCTTTCCGCACTTGGACACTTGATCAGATCAGTCGTGCAAAGGCAGCCGATGCACTACGTCATCCGAATTGGGATATGGGTGCGAAAATTACCATCGACTCGGCTTCGATGATGAATAAGGGTTTTGAAGTGATTGAGGCTAAATGGCTGTTTGGAGTAGATGTGGAAAAGATTGAGGTATTGGTGCATCCGCAGAGCATTGTACATTCGGCTGTGCAGTTCACGGATGGTGCCGTAAAAGCGCAACTCGGTGCTCCCGATATGCGTTTGCCTATCCAATATGCCCTTACTTTTCCCGAGCGATTGGGCGCCAGCTTCCCGAGGCTCGACCTCTTCAAGACCGCCAACCTCACTTTTGAGAAACCCGATCTGGAGCGTTTCCCCAATCTCCGTCTCGCTTATGAAGCCATGCATCGCGGAGGCAATATGCCCTGTGTGCTAAATGCTGCCAATGAGGTGGTGAACCTCGCGTTCAGAGAGGGGAAAATGGGCTTCCTCGAGATGAGCGATGTGATTGGCAAGACGATGGATAAGACCACTTTCGTGAGTGAACCCTCGTATGAAGATTATGTGGCCTCCGATGCCGATGCGCGTCGCATTGCCGCTGAAATGATAAGAGGAGGTAAATAATCCTACGCTCTAAACAAACAATGAGGAGGCGAAAGTAGCGTTTTGCCACTCGTAAAAAAGAACAATATGACGATACTGATTAGAATACTTCAATTGATTTTGAGTTTGTCGTTGCTTGTGATGATTCATGAGCTCGGCCATTTCACCTTCGCCCGCATTTTTGGCGTTCGTGTGAATAAGTTTTATATGTTTTTCAACCCCCAATTCTCGCTCATTCGCCTTAAGAAAATCAACGGCAAATGGCAGGTTCGATTTTTCGCGAAGAACGTGAAGGAGAATCAGAAGGTGGCGCTGGATGCAGATGGCAATCCGCTCCTTTGGGAAAACGACAAAGACGAGAAAGTGCGCAAGCGTTTTGAGGGCAAGAAACCGCTCACGGACGAGGAGTGGGATATGATTGAGCAGGACTTCAATTTCGGTCGTCCGATTCTGCGCAGGCAGGGGCATCCGAAGTTCACTTTGATAGAGGAAGAAGACCTTCCGCTGCTGGCCGACGACGATTGGCGTAAGTACCCCGAAACGACCGAGTTTGGTATTGGTTGGGTGCCGCTGGGAGGCTACTGTGCGATTGCCGGAATGGTGGATGAGACGACTACGGCTGATCAACTGGGCTCGGAGCCGAAGCCTTGGGAGTATCGCGCGCAATCCACATGGAAGCGTCTGCCGATTATCATTGGTGGTGTGCTCGTGAATTTCATTGGCGCCTTCATCATTTATTCGGCTATTCTCTGCCATTGGGGCGAGAGTTATCTGCCGCTGGAGAACGCCACCTACGGCTTGCAATACTCCGATGAGATGCTCGCTGAGGGCTTTCAGCAGGGTGACCGCATCGTGCAAGTGGGCGAACGGGTGCCTGAAACGCTCTCCGATCTCGTGAATTGGATGGTGATTGAGGGCGAACACGATATTCGCGTGTTGCGCGATGGCGATACCCTCTCATTAACCCTCTCGCAGGACTTCGATCAGAAGATTTTAGCTGCTGGCGGCGGACGATTCATCGATTATCGGTTCCCGTTTGTAGTCAATGAGTTGCTTCCGGATGGTCCTGCGGCTAAAGCGGGGATGCTTCCTGGCGATAGCGTGATTGGCGTAAATGGCAAGATGATGAGCATGTATCAGGATGTGACGGCAGAGATTCAGAAGCATCCTTGCGACAGCATTACCGTGATTTATGATCGTGCGGGCGAACGCGGGTTTGCGCGAATGTTTATTGGCGATGAAGCGCGTATAGGTGTAGGAGTGGTGCTGCCTGAGCAATATCTCGAACTGCGCCATATCAGCTATGGATTCTTCGAGTCGATTCCGGCCGGGATACGCTATGGTTGGGAAACGCTCAAGAATTACGTGAAGCAGTTCCGACTGGTGTTTACGAAGGAGGGTGCCAAGTCGCTTGGCGGCTTTGGAGCTATCGGTAGCCTCTTCCCCGCAATGTGGGATTGGCATCAGTTCTGGCTGATGACTGCTTTCCTCTCCATCATCCTCGGATTCATGAATATCATCCCCATCCCGGGCTTGGATGGTGGCCACGTGCTTTTCCTGCTTTGGGAAATGATTACGGGTAAGAAACCATCGGATAAATTCCTTGAGATAGCTAATAATATTGGTTTTTACCTGCTCTTGGCATTGCTTATATATGCCAATGGTAATGATATTATTAAGCTGTTTCAGTAGCTTATCATAATCCGCAGTCGGTTGCTTGACGTGCGTTTTTTACTGCAATCATCCGCAGCCAACTGCTATCTATTCGCTTTAGCTCATGATACGTATTCATCCTTCTGCTTTCGTTGACGACGGTAGCGTCATCGGCGAAGGCACTACCATTTGGCATTTCTCCCATATCATGCAAGGGTGCACGATAGGGGAGGATTGCAATATTGGGCAAAACGTGGTTATCTCTCCCGAGGTCGTAATCGGGCGCAATTGTAAGATACAAAATAATGTGTCGGTTTATACGGGTGTGCGCTTGGAAGACGATGTGTTTTTAGGGCCGAGCATGGTGTTCACCAATGTGCTCAACCCGCGTGCAGCCGTGAGTCGCAAACACGAATACCGCCCTACGCTCCTCTGCAAAGGGGCTTCGGTGGGGGCGAACGCCACCATCGTGTGCGGCCATACGCTTGGTGCGTATTGCATGATTGGAGCAGGAGCAGTAATTACCAAAGACGTACCGGCTTACGCGCTGATGGTAGGTAATCCTGCACGACAAAAAGGGTGGGTGAGTCGCTATGGCGAGAAATTGGTGTTTGATGCAGAAGGAATAGCAGTATGTCCGGCAACGGGCGAGAAATACCGTCTTCAAGAAGGAAAAGTCAGCTTGATAGAGGGCTGCGACTAACAAATTTGTTGCAAGCGCAGAAGTTTGACGAAATAAAAAACCTACTTGCTGTAAAAATGCACGCATTGATTGTCAGCGAGTTATGCTATTTTTGAGAGGAAAAACTTATGCAAGTCTCCCGATTTCGTCACATCTATTGCATGACACAATTTTTTTTAGTAATTTTGCAGCGTTTTATCAAATCAATAGTTCGTTAAAAATTTGACTTAAATTAGTTAAAATATGATCGCTAAACGGCTGATTTTAGTCCGAATAGCATGAGTTCTTTGAAATAGTGTTCTTTTAGCCCTTGATTTTTGTGCGGGTTCGGTATTTCCCCGAA
>JALFZG010000021.1 GCA_022784645.1 Bacteroidales bacterium | reverse complement strand
AACCTGAAGCGCAAGCGCGAGTTGGTAGCCGAAGCAGAGGCCCTCAAGGATAGCACGGACTGGCGCGAGACTGCTGATAAGCTCATTGAACTCCAAAAGCAATGGAAAGAGGTAGGACCGGTAGCGCGCAAGTACTCCGATGAGGTGTGGAAGCAGTTTACCGCTGCTTGTGACTATTTCTTCGAGCAGAAGAAAGCCGCTCGCAAGGCTGACCATGCTGCTTATCTCGAGCGTCAAGCTGCACGTCAGAACCAGCAGAAGAAAGAAGTGGCTGCTGAGAATGACCGTCGTAAGTTGGTTCGCATGTACGAGACCCTCCAAGCTGAGACCAAGACCATGGAAAACAACATGGGCTTCTTCTCTGGAAAGGCGGAAGGATTGCTCAAAGGTATGCAGCAGAAGATCAATGCCAACAAGGCCCGTATGGCAGAGATTGAAGCTAAGATCAACGAACTGGATGCTGCTGCCGAGTAAGGGTATTACTGGTGCGTTAGGCAATGCCTGCGCATTCTCTCATCTGAATAAGCAATGTTAATCACTTATAAAAACGTAGATGTGCATCAGGCTGAGCATATTGTGCTCCGTGATGTGACTTTTGATATCGATTCGGGGCAGATGGTGTATCTGCTCGGCAGGGTAGGCTGTGGTAAATCTACACTTATGAAGACGTTCTATGGCGAACTGCCTATTGCTGCCGGCGAAGCGCGTTTCCTCGAATATGACCTTACCCATCTCAAGCGCAAGCAGATTCCCTATTTGAGGCGTAAGATCGGCATCGTTTTTCAGGATTTTCAATTGCTTACTGACCGCACGGTTGAGGAGAACTTACTCTTTGTACTGAAGGCTACCGGATGGAAAGATAAGCACGTGATGATTGAGCATATCCATCAGGTGCTGGAGCAGGTGGGAATGGCGGATAAAGCCTATAAGATGCCGCATCAGCTCTCCGGAGGCGAGCAGCAGCGTATCGTGATTGCACGTGCGCTCCTTAACTCTCCCGAGATTATCCTCGCTGACGAACCTACCGGCAATCTCGATCATGAAACGGGTGATGAGATCATGCAGCTCTTGAGCTCTATTCAGAAAGCCGGCACTACGGTGATTATGAGTACCCATAACCTTGAGTGGGTGAGCCGCTATCCCGGACGTGAGTTCCACTTTGAAGGAGGTAAGATCACCGAAGCATAAAAAGGATTTTTCCAAACGGATAGATATCCCCAGCAGATGGACTTCCTTCTCGCATGGGTGAATAAATACAGAAAAAGGTTGCTCATCGGGCAACCTTTTTTCTGTTATTGGACTTTCATTGGGGTGTTTCCTTTTTGCAAACACTGGCTCAGAGGAAATGTCTGTTTCGGCAAAGAGCCTGCCTTCCAATGGAAATTATTGCTTAGCTTGGTATGCAAGTGCGTAAAGCCGCATCTGCTTGAGCATGGCTACGAGGCCATTGCTGCGAGTGGGGGAGAGGTGCTCCTGCAAGCCGATAGCATCAATAAAATAGAGTTCAGCCTGACTTATTTCTTCGGGCGTATGCTCAGAGAGTACTTTAATCAGTAATGCTACGATGCCCTTTACGAGGATAGCATCCGAATCACCGCGGAAGCATACGAGTCCCTGCTCGTTGAGCTTGGCATCAATCCATACTTTTGACTGACAACCATCTATCAGATTCTGGTCGGTCTTGCATTCCTCAGGCAGCGGCTCGAGTTCATTCCCGAGATCGATAAGGAGCGAATAGCGATCCATCCAATCTTCAAAATCAGCAAACTCAGCTATGATTTCGTCTTGTATTTCGTTGATAGACATAGTATATTTGGGGTCAAAATTGATTTACTCAAAATGAATGATTATTCAAATGGCTTTACCAATCAGCGATTGGCTTTGATGATTTGATATATTTGTTCGGCAATCACTTCGTCGTTGGATTCGTGTAAGTCAGCAGGTGCATCGATGATGAAGTCTGCTTGCTCGTAATACTCCTTTCTTGCTTCAAGATGCTTCTCTACAAAATGGAGCATCTTCTCCTCCTCCGTTTCACCTTCAGCCGCATTCATCCCATCTACTGCCACAGGACGTTGGGTAATGCCCGAAAGGAAGAGCCGCTTGGTGAGCTGATCGGGGCGCCAACGAAGGTAAAAAGAGGTACCGAGTTCGTGTAAGCACTCCATATTATCTTCCCAGCAAGGGTAGCCCCCGCCAGTGGCGTAAATCACCTTCTCGATGGGCAATTCCGCCAGTTTCTCTACGCAGTCTTTCTCTTGCTTACGGAAGGCTTCCATCCCGAATTGGCGAATATATTCGCCAGTAGTGTAGCCGTTGATTTCCAAGAAAGCATCGTCTAAATCTACAAAATGCCACCCGAGTTTCTCTGCCAGCAGTTTGCCTGCTGTCGTTTTTCCGGAGGCCATATATCCTATCAGATAAACAGGTAAAAGCATTATGAAAAAGCCAATGTGGCAAAAAATAAGTAGTAAATGATATATGTGGCTCAGAAGTATTGGATTTCTTCTTCTTCCGTCTGCTCAATTCTCCACGGCTGTTTCTCTTTCCGAATAAGCCGCCAATCTGCGCTATAGATGCAGGTGGTTGCGTTGCAAATAGGCGCACAAATGACCTGCTCAATGGTGATGAGGCTGTCGGCAGTTTGAAGGCTGAAATGCAGATTGGGCGTGAGCTGCAGGCTGAGGTAGTTGCCCGATAAGTCGATGCTGTCAATATACGAGCGGCCCTCAAACCGATTCTCAATGGTGTCGGTCAAGCCCGCTTTTGCATATTGGAGAAGCTGCAACCTATGCTGCTGACTCAGAAAAGGGCATAGGCTGTCAGGCATCGATAGCCAGGCTTCAGCTACTGAAGTCTGCCCCCATGCCGCGCAAGCAGATAGCGCAATGAGCCATATTACGAGTCGTTTTTTCATTGAATCAATACGGTAGCGAAGGCTGCCATTCCTTCTTGACGGCCTACAAATCCGAGGTGCTCGGTAGTAGTAGCCTTGATGGAGATAACATCTGGATCTACTCCCATGACCTCTGCAAGGCAAGCTTGCATAGCGGGAATATGCGGATTGATCTTGGGCTTTTCTGCGCAAATAGTGCAGTCGCAATTGCCAAACTCATAGCCTTTCTCGCGGAGAAGTGCCATCGTTTTCTTCAGCAGGATCTTGGAGTCGATACCCTCAAACTCATTCCCCTTTACGGGCGGGAAATGGTATCCGATATCGCGCAAGTTGGCTGCTCCGAGAATGGCATCGCAGAGTGCATGAATCAGCACATCAGCATCCGAATGGCCATCAAGCCCCAATTCTGAAGGAATGCAAATTCCCCCCAACCATAGTTCGCGGTCGGGGGAAAGTTGATGAACGTCGTATCCGAAACCAACTCTCATATCGGTAGCGGATTATTTCTTGTTGTTTACGAGATCCTTGATTCCGGCAAGGTCGAAGCCCAGCGAGAAGCGGAGGGTGTTGTCGAGCGGGTTGGTAGCCGCAGTTGCGATTACGTAAGATACGTCGAGCGTAACGATAGAGAGGTGGAAGCCAGCACCGATGGTTACATAGCGGCGGTTGCCTTTCCACTTGTTCTCATGCGAATAACCTACGCGGCCGAAGAACTTACGGTCATACGAATACTCAAGACCTACACCATACTGAAGCTCGCGCATCTCCTCTTTGAATCCACCGGGAGCGTCAGCAAACGACTGATACCATCCCTTAGGCGAAGAGAGGTTGTAATACCAGTTCTTGAGCGCTTGTCCTTCGAGCGGATTGCCGTTTTCATCTACTGCAAATTTCGAGCCCTTGCTGGCCGGAACGAGGTATTTATTTACATCAGCATTGATAGAGAGGCGGTTGTAGTTGTCAAATGCGAGCTCATAAGAAGCACCCAAGCGGAGGTTAGCCGGGATGAACGAAGAGGTGTTGTTTTGGTCATACGAAATCTTACCACCGAGGTTCGAGATGTTCAGACCGAGCGCGAAATACGAGGTTCCCATGGGGAGCTCAAACGGCTGACGATAATAGAGAGCTACATCAGCTGCCATCGTCCAACCCGGATACATCTCCATCGAGCTGCCGGTGTTGCCTGCGTTTACACCATTATTCATATCCGAATAGAGGAAGCGCATCGCTACTGCCATCGACACATATTCGTGGAGCTTACGCGAGTAGGAGAGGTCGAGTGCCCACTCGTTAGGAGCTGCGTTTACGATGGGGTCACCCTCGAAATTCGTAAGCTGCACCTCACCAAGTGAGAAATACGTAAACGACATACCGAGTGCACCTGCGCGCTCAGAGATATTGTAATAACCAGCGATGTATGCAAGGTCGATATCGTTTACGAGTTTGGTGAGCCAAGGGGTGTAGTTGGCTGTGATACCACCATGGCTTTCCATAAACGCATACTTAGCTGGATTCCAGTGCTGCGAATTGAGGTCGGGCGTAGTGGCTGCACCTACATCACCAAGACCGCCTGCATGTGCATCCGGAGCGATGGAAAGCGAAGGCATCGCGGTGATAATCGGGTTCATTACTTCTTCTGCCATTGCGGGCATTGCCATCAATGCGATGGACATTAATGTTACAAATACTTTTTTCATATTATAAATGTTATTCGAAGTTTAACATGAAGGAGAATTATACCATAGGCAATTCTGATTATGAGTTTATTTGGTGATTATTAATTTTCCGGATTTGGAGCACGTCTTGGTAGAAGACGAGCTGAGCTGAATGTTGTAAATATATACACCAGCAGGTGCAGAAGATTCCGAGATATTCCATCGGATGGTCTCTTCACCTCGCTGCTCGAGTTCGTAAAGCAATCGACCAGCTACATCGTAGATGCGGATGGTGGCGTTCATGATTACGTCTGGGCGGTCGTGCTCGAAAATGAAGTCAATCCATTCGCCTTCGGCATTGCTTACGGGAGCGATGATGAGGTCGGTTATGCTGGGTTCAAATCCTTTCACTACCTCAAAGTCGAGGGTTGCGCTCGAGGAGTTGTTGAGCAAATCCCATGCGCGGAAGAAGAGTTGATGAGGCCCTTCTTTGAGTTCCGCCATCTGGTAGGTGACGCTACCTTGCTGGTAACTGTTGTTGACAGCCGAATAGTAGTCGTTGAGTATATACGTCTCTGACGACTTGCCATCCACGATGAGCAGAAGGTCGTGTCCGATACCGCTACCTACCGTATTGATGCCGTGCTCGTCCGCTATATCGGCATAGAGATAGGGCGTCTCGCACACCTTGCCGCCATTTTGGAAGGCATGACTGCCCAAATAAAGCTGAATATCAGGCCCTTCCTGATCGTAAATCTCCACTACCGAACTGCCTCCTACTACAAAATCATGGAAATGCCCTACACCTTCTTCGTGCGTGATGCTGTCAAGCGCATAATATACGATGCGGCCGTTGCCGAAATTATAGCGGATATCTTTGGGTACCATAAACGTGTATGCAAATCGGCCATTGGTGATGGTCGTTTCGCCTTGGAAAAGCACGTTGGGGTAGTCGTTGTAGGTGTATTTCTGCTTTTCTGACTCGTCTGGTTGGTCGTTGTCAAGGGTGGTGATTCGTTGCATTTTGTCGTAAATGCAGATATGCAATTTGCCGTTGAACCACGTAGCCGTATCGCCTTCTTCTGACTGAATGAAGCCCTCTACCTGAGCTACATCCAAAGCATGGAGGGTGTCAGAAAAAGTAGAAGTAACCACCTGATAGTCGGTAGGGAAATGGAGCGATGTAGCAGGATCGCCCAATAGGATATACGCCATCTTGTTTTCATCCGAACCGCAGGCGTTCTTCCCTAATCTGACGGCATCACCAATGCGGTTGTGGTAGCCAAAGGGGGTTGTATGATCAAAGAGAGCATCGCAGATGTTCTTATTGAGCACGGCATTCTGGTTGGCATACACTGTTCGGCATGCCGCACATACAGCAATCGCTCCTCCATTAGGATTGAGCACGGCTTCCTCTGCTGCCGATACTTTGCCGGCATCGAAATGGCCGAAACTGCAAGAGGCAAAAATCCAAAATGCGGGATTGGGATTCTGCATGGCGCGAATACCGGCAATGGTTACAAGGCCTTCTGATGAAGCGTTGTTATAACCGGAATGGCCGCAATAATCAAAGAGGAGAGCACCCTTATTGAGGAGGTTGTTCATTCGTGCTTCAGCAAGCGGGTAGGATTCGCCCGAAGCATTCACCTCTTGCGTATATGCATCAAGGTAAATCTTATTCGTAACGAAATCCGGATTGGCCGTTCTTACAGCTTCGCCTGCCAAATCCGTGCAGGAGGTATGCAGATTCTTATCGCCATCATCGGCTAAGAAAATGAGTTGATTCTTCCATTTGCCTTTGCTCTCGCCTTTGATTTGCCGAATCAGTTTATCCACCAAAGCAGTAGCCTGGTCGAGCGAATTGACGGGCAGACGGCCTACACCAATATCCATACGTCCGTTGACGTCTATTTCGCCCTCGTTGTCATCGAGGAAGCCAAAGTAATCGTCAGACGCATACGCACTCACTTCATGGAGCGAGTTGCTGGCTTGATAGGTGAGCAGCCAGTTTTTGCCGCCTAATCCCTTGAGCAGATTGCGGTTGTCGAAACTGCCATCACCGAAGAGGCAGAGGTAACGAGGTTGCTGCATCGTGCCTCCCGAAAGACGAGCGCGATCGTAAAGCATCTTCATCAACCAGCGATAAGCTGTAGCATCGGGCGTTCCTGATGAGAATTCGTTGTATACCTGCACGTCGGTCACTACTGCTGTTGTCAGATTGTCGTATTGGGCATGGGCAGCAGCCAATCGTTCGGCTTCAGCAAGAAACGCTTCAGGGGTGATCACGACATAGTCAATATCCTGCAAAGCATGCAGATTCTGATTGCTGATTTTGCCTTGCATATCGGGCTTCTTGCAGGTGGCCGTCTTGGGGTCAAGAGCGATATATTCGTGCACTTCTGTATTGAGCGCCAACGTTCGAAGTGTGTTGGTAGATGCGTCAAACACGGTGGTAAGTCGCTTACAATCAGCAGGATCGGTTACGTCCCAAACCTCGGTCGAAGCGGTAGCATTACCGATGGTGAAGCATACGGGGCGAGCGGTAGCATAATTGACGGGGCTGCGGAATGCGAGCGTATTGCCTGCCTCCATTCGGAGCGAACAAGTGGCATTGAGCTCGATATAATTGAGAAAACCGAGTGCGGTGGCATTCCGATTCGTAAAACGAATAGCAATGTCCTTTCGGCTTTCGGCCGTTGGCGTAAGCGTCTTATTGGAACTTACCGCTTTGGCTCTTTCGTAAAACTCGCTTGTGGAAATCGAACCGATACGCATGATGGACGTGTCACCCTCCATCGAGATGGTAAACGTAGATTGATCAGAAGAATAGGCTGCTAAGTTGATGAACCAACGGAAGGAGTTGTCCTCGGTAATGAGATTGCTGAACGTGAACGTAAAATGTTTAATGGTGTCAGGCGCAAACTGCTCGCCATAAAACTCACGTCCACCTCCGGCTTCGCCCGTGCGGTCAATCAAATTGATATAATCGTTTTCGTGAAGACGATAATCGGTGAAGGTTGTCACTTCGGTATAAGTGATTGCCTGCGTGGGGCTCGCGGTAGGAATCTCTGGGGTGGGGCCTTGACCGGAGCTGAGGAAATAATAGCCGTAATCCGAATAGGGGTTACGCGTATGCAGGAAACGCGAGCCGTTGTAGGACCATGTAATGGGACCTTGCGCGTAGAATATCAAGCGGTCACCACTGTTGAACACGCCATCTGAGCCCTTGTCGAGATATACAGGTACGAGCGGCAGGTCATCGTGTTTGTTTTTCTGAAAATCTTGCGGAAGCATACCGCCACCATAGCCATAGAGACGCACCGAAGCCGGGTCAAGCCCAAGCGACTTGATTTCGTCAAACGTGATAGCGTGTAAGCCCGATTCGGATACGCGAAGCTTGACAAACGTACCCGAAGAGAGAACGGATGAGGATACGTAGGTATGACTCGCCCACATGCAAGTGGCGAGTACACAAACGGCAATACAACTCATCAGTTTCTTCATTGGATGCGTCTTATTTATTTTTTTTACAATAGTCGTTTACTTGATTTTACAATACAAATTCTCGCGTGCCGCTTCAGCATATTCTTGCGTAGTGGCTCCTGATTCAATGGTTGCGGTAATAAACTGCTCCATCTTCGGATAGAAGGGCGCTTGGCGGGTGGTGAGAAACAGCATATCCCCCTGACGGATGGTCATCACGCGGCTGACAGCAGCAACGGCTTCTGCTATGGGCAGTTCTGCCAAACGAATCTGCTTTTCTTCTCCCTCAAGGAAGAAGCGGAAGGTGCATTCGTAGCCATCTTCCGAGAGCGGCAGAAAGGCTCCTACCGGGAGCGAACCATCAGCTGCTATAGCTGCCGTCCAACTGTGTCCTTCTTTTCTCGCGAGGGCGAGCATCCCTTCATCTGCAAGATGCAAACCTGCGGCAATCGCATCGATATAGCGATACGCAAAGCGCGGACTGATATTTTTGCCGAGCTTGCTGATGCGCATCACTACACACGGATGGGCTGCCAAGCAAATCGTTTTTTCTGGCACAAAAAACGGCTTTTTGTTTACGAGCAAAGCAGAGTCGCCTTTGAGAAGAAACTCCTGCTCATCCAATCGATTGCCCGATTGCTCTTCTGCCGAAATACCGGAAAGATATGTGAAGCCCATTATTTTCATAAGCCGTAATACGCGATATTATCTGCACTTTTCCTGCAAATTAAGTCGCAAAGGTAAGACATTTTTTTGAATTATGCAAATAAAAGCCTAAAAAAGCAGTAAAAATCCGAATAAAAGTGCATTTTTTCTCTCGCATGAGCGCGCGCACGTACCTATTTATGTATGCGTGCGCGTTGCGCGCGTTACATCAATCCCTTTCCTCTTGCCCCAAGAGGCAAGAGAAAAAGTGATAATGCGCAAGGATGACGAAGTGTGTGTTGTCATCCTGCATGCGTGTATCAAGCGCTCATGTCAATCTCTTTCCGTCTAATTATTTCGGACGGATGAAGATATTTATGGGCGAGCCGGTAAACTCCCACCATTCTCGGAGTTTGTTTTCCAAGAATCGCTTGTAGGGGTCCTTTACGTATTGCGGCAGGTTGGCGAAGAACACAAACGTAGGCACTTGCGTGTTGGGCAATTGCGTGCAATACTTGATTTTGATGTACTTACCCTTTGTAGCTGGTGGCGGGTAGTTCTCAATCAGCGGCAAGAAAAGCTCGTTGAGTTTGGCTGTAGGAATCTTACGCTGCTTGTTTTCATACACTTGAAGTGCCGTCTCCATCACTCTGAAAATTCGTTGCTTGGTAGTGGCAGAGGTGAAGATGATTGGGAAATCGCGGAAAGGTGCAAGGCGGCCGCGAATAGACTCCTCAAACTGCTTGATATCAGCTGTGGTCTTGCTCTCGATCAAGTCCCATTTGTTGACGCAAACAACGAGTCCTTTCTTGTTTTTCTGAATGATGGAGAAAATCGACATGTCTTGAGCCGACATGCCCATAAACATGTTTCGTTCATCGAAGCAGCGCGTGGCATCTATCATCAGAATGCAGACATCCGCATTTTCGATAGCGCGTATAGAGCGAACAACAGAGTAATATTCGAGATCCTCTGTCACTTTCGCTTTCTTGCGGATACCGGCCGTATCAACGAGGTAGAAGTCTTTCCCGAACTTATTGTATCGGGTATAGATGGAGTCGCGTGTAGTGCCCGCAATATCAGTCACCACCGTGCGTTCTTCACCTATAAGCGCATTCAGCAACGATGATTTACCGGCATTCGGACGCCCCACGATAGCGAATCGAGGCAACTCTTCTTCCGGTTCGTCGGTTTTGTTGGGGTCGAACTTTGAGATAATCTCATCGAGCAGTTCGCCCGTACCGAGACCATTTACTGCAGAGAGAATAAACGGCTCGCCAAGGCCGAGTTTGTAAAATTCGGCAGCACCATATTGGTCGTCAAAGGTGTCCACCTTATTGACTGCAAGGATGGTGGGTTTCTTCGCTTGACGCAACAGATGTGCCACTTCTGCATCAAACTGGGTGACGCCCTCGTTAACGTCTACCACGAGCAGCACAACGTCTGCTTCTTGAATTGCGAGATTGACCTGACGATTGATTTCTCCCTCGAAGATGTCTTCAGAGTTGACTACCCAACCGCCTGTATCAATCACAGAAAAATCCTTGCCATTCCATTCCGAACGACCATATTGGCGGTCACGCGTGGTGCCCGCTTCGCTGCTTACGATAGCCCGTCTTGTTTTCGTAAGACGGTTGAAAAGGGTCGATTTCCCGACATTAGGACGACCCACGATGGCTAAAATGTTTGCCATAAATAGTGTTTTTAAAAAATGAATAATTACATCCAAGCCGATAGATGCCCGTTAGAGGGCCTATCGAGTCTTGATAAAAATTAATTACTGGCAGCCGCCACAGCTTCCGCAGTCACCTTCGCCACAGTTGCCGCCTCCGCAACCACCGCAACCTCCGCATCCGCCTTCATGGCGCAATGCTTTGAGTTCGCCTTCGGTCACGTCGCGTACTTCCAGAATCTTACCGATGAAATGCAGATCTTCGCCTGCGAAAGGATGGTTGAGATCGATGGTTACTTTGTCGTCAGTAATCTCTACGACTTGTGCTTTTACGATTTGTCCATCGGTTGTGTTCATCGGAACGATAGCCCCTACCTGTACGCGCTCGTTGTCAAATACGCCATCGATGCAGAAGAGCTTTTTATCGAGCTCCAGCACCCCTCTTTCGTCGTATTCGCCATACGCATCTTCTTTCGCAACCACGAAATCGAATGCATCGCCAGCGTCTTTACCTTCGAGGTTGTCTTCAAATTTCTGAAGCATCATGCCGATGCCGTGGCAATACACGAGTGGCGCTTCGGCAGTCATGCGCTCCATCAGTTCTTCTTTTCCGGCTTCTTCGCCATCAATGTAAAGTTCGTATTCGAGCTTTACCACTTTGTTTGTTTGAATCATAATGTATGTATTATTTGTTTGTTTCTAAAAATGTGCGGGCAAACAGCTTACCACCAATTAATATGGTTGTTGGTAGCGTCAGCCGAAGACTTGTCGTACTTGAGGTCGGACAACATCGATGCGTTTACGCCAATATGGAAGTTATAACTCTTCATAGGGCCGAACGGCACAAACGAAGCGGTCATTGTCCAGCAATGGAGGTTTCGCGTAACGTTGATAGTGGCGTTTGACAGTTTTTTGTGTGCAAAATCATACGATAGCGATGTGCTGGCGCGCCATCCCTTACCAAGTCCCAACGAGATATTGGCGGAGAGGTTATGCGTAAAGCGCATTTTGTAATTCATCTTGTTGTAGTCAAACTCGCTCGACTCGCCATAGCGGAGCGTATAGGAGAGCGTGAGACTCCACGGAATCTCAGCAAAATCCCAATCGCTCAAATCGGCTGCGGGCTCTTCTTTGTGCTCTTTTTCCCATTGCTTCTTCGCTCGTTCAGCCTCCTCTCGTTGCTCATCGGTAATGAGTTCGCCCGTGTTGGGGTCGATGGCGTAAGGGTCATCCATATCCCAACCAGGGTCGAATTTCTCCTCTTTCTTTTTGCGCTCTTTGCCAAACCACTTGCGGAACACCTCGTTGTTGAACGTATAAGAGAATGAGGTGGAGGTGCCTTTGAAATGGAGGAACTTGCCTTCCTGCCAACACCTGCGGTTGGTGCGAACCGGTTTGCCGAATTCGTTGAGGCCATAGAGGTAGGGATCCCACGAGCCGGAGAGATTGATGGTGTAGTTGAGCGGCTTGGGGAGCTTGATGCGGAGGGTGGTGTTGAAGTTCGACCAATTCATGGAGTCCGCAAGGAAGTTATAGCCGCCACTGATGGTGAAGTTATCAATCAGCGAGATGATTTTGGTAGGCTGTTTGCCGGTTGTATCTTTTCGGTTGAACACCTTCATTTCGAGGTTGTTGGCAAGTGAGAAATTGATTGAGCCCACGTTTCCCTTTGATGGTGTACCATATTTACCGCCTTGGAATCGGTTGTATTCAATGGTTTGATACACCACTTCGCCAGCCGTATTGGTGGAGGGTTTTACGTACGATCCGTAGTAATTATGGTTGAGTTTGGCTCGAATAGGCTCGCAATCAGGGGTGTAACTGAATGAAATCGACGGGCTGAACACATGGCGGAACCTATCCACTCGGCTGTTAGGGAATAGCTTGCGCGAGGGGATGAAAAAACCGTAAAGCTTGGTAGAAGCGGATACCGACATGGAGAGATCCCATACTCGGTAGAAACCGTATGTTGTATCCCTCACGACCTGATTTTGCATCTCATCCCACGACTGATCCACACGCTGAAACATCCATGCTTCGTTGTACGTGATATTCGGGCTGATATTGATGTACTTGAAGAGGTTGAAGGATGCCGATACGGGCAGCGAGTGCTTAAAGCCTGACTTCCAATCGCGGAGGAAGTTGGAGTGTAGAATTTCTTTTTCCTTGATGTTCTGCACAGAGATACCGCCTTGGAAGGAGTAACGGAGGGTGATTTTTTCGTACCAACGTTCTTTTCCTACCGGCTTTTTCCGTTTGAACGGCTTGGTTTGGCTCAGGTTGAGCGTAAACTCGGGCAACTTGAGCGACATGGTAGAGTCTCGCGTTTGCTGCGAGATATTGGCCGACATCGAAAGCGACCAGGGCGAGTCAGGAAAGCGTTGCGTATAACTGATGGACGATGCCTTGGTGTTTTGCGAGTTGAGCGATGGATCGTAATACGAGTTGATGTCCGCTCTATTATAACCCGAGGTGGAGAAATTTACGGATGCCGAGAAGGTGGAGTAGGGGTTGGCTTTCGAATCTTGCGTATGGCTCCACGTGAGCTGGAAGTTATTGGATTTCGTAAAATCAGGCATACCTTTTTCGCCCGTGATATTCGATATATAACTTGCGCTTATGCTTCCTGAGAACTTGTAGCGGAGGCGATAGCGGCTTTGCGCTTTTAAGCTCCACGATCCGTTGGTGTAAATATCACCTGTGAGGTTGAGATCTACATAATCGTTGATGGCGAAGTAATAGCCGAGGCCTTGTAAATACATACCGCGCGTTTGATCATCACCAAAATTCGGCATAATCAAGCCAGACGAGTAGGTGTTGGTCATCGGGAAGAAAGCAAACGGTACGGCTATGGGCAAGGGCACATCGCCCACCACCAAATAGGCTGGACCGGAGGTGACGTTCTTCCCCGGACGAAGTTTGCCTTTCGTAATTTGGAGGTAGAAATGCGGGTGGTCATGATCATCGCAAGTGGTATATTTGCCACCCGCCATCATCATGTCGCCATTGTCCATGATTTTGGTTTTATCTGCAATGATATAGCCTTCGCCTTGTTCGGTAACGACATGGCGAACGAAAGCGCGTTTGGTTTGCAGATTATAGCTCATCTCATACGATTCATACGAATCT
Organism: Bacteroidales bacterium; assembly: GCA_022784645.1. GTDB lineage: Bacteria > Bacteroidota > Bacteroidia > Bacteroidales > Paludibacteraceae > Colicola. Next base: position 1,600 of record JALFZG010000021.1, on the reverse strand, counting down.
TCGCCCTGCTTGAAAACCGGACGCCCATGCCATTCTTCCGTTATACTGTCATACACTCCGGCAGAATAGATAGTGGATGAGTCGATTTTTACGCGGATATAATCGGCTGTTAGGTTGATATCCTTGTAGGTGATATCGCCTTTTCCGTAAAGGTAAGCTGCTCCATTTCCCCACATAACGAGCGAATCGTCAGAGGTATAATCAATTTGAGCATCCAGTTTATCGGATATGCGAGGGAGCGAAGCCGAGTCTTGCAAAGCTATACTGCTGTTCATCGAAGTGGAATCGGCAATGAAGAATGCGGAGTCTCCCGATAGCAAAGTGCTGTCTGCCGGATTCGGTAAGGAATGAGGTGCGGGTGATGGAGTGGGGGTATCAGCCGGAGTCTTCTGCGTTGCAGGAGGAGTGGTCTGCTTTTTCAGCATGTTTTGAGCTAAAGAACGGGTAGGAGAAAACAAGAGCAGCAACAATGCCAACAGCATTGTTGTCCATCGCAAGATATGCCCTGAATGTAGTCTCTTTACCATATAAATAGCGCACATGCGCGTGCACAAGCGCGCATATAGCCTGCAAAGGTACAAAAAATATTCCAAATGGCAAAATTTAAGGGGTAAAACGCAAAAAAAATCAAAAAAATTACGTGTATGTCGGATTTTTTTTGTACCTTTGCAGCGATTTTCGGCTGATTGTGCCGATAAAGTTAAGATATGAAGCAAAAAATTGAATCGTTATTATCCGAAGTGCATGCGATGAAAGCTCAGAATATGGAAGAGCTGGAGGCACTTCGAATTAAATATTTGAGCAAAAAAGGTGAGATTACGTCGCTGTTCAGCGATTTTCGCAATGTGCCCAACGATCAGAAACGCGAGATTGGTCAGCTCCTCAACGAGTTGAAGACGGCTGCGGCTGATCGTTTGCAGGAGATGAAAGAGGTATTTGAAGCGCAAAAAGCAGAGGCTGAGAAGCTTGACCTTACGCGTACGCCCGACCCTATTCCTATGGGAACTCGCCATCCGCTTTCGCTTGTGCGCGAGGAAATCGTAGACATCTTCTCACATATTGGTTTTACGGTAGCAGAGGGGCCGGAAGTGGAAGATGATAAGCATGTATATGGCATGCTCAATTTCGCTCCTGAGCATCCGGCTCGCGACATGCAGGATACCTTCTTTATTGAGAAAGAGATGGGCGTACAGAAACCTACTGATGTGCTCCTGCGGTCGCATACATCTTCTGTTCAAACGCGTGTGATGACTTCGCAAAAGCCGCCTATCCGTGTGCTTTGCCCAGGTCGCGTTTATAGAAATGAGGCTATCTCTGCGCGTGCACATTGCTTCTTCCATCAAGTTGAAGGATTGTATATCGATAAAGATGTGAGCTTCGCTGACTTGCGTCAGGTGTTGCTTTATTTCGCTCGCGAAATGTTTGGAGCGGACACCAAAATCCGCCTGCGTCCGAGTTATTTCCCCTTCACCGAGCCCTCGGCAGAGATGGATATCAGTTGTAATATCTGTGGCGGAACAGGTTGCTCCTTCTGCAAAGGCACCGGATGGGTAGAGATTTTGGGTTGCGGAATGGTTGATCCAAACGTGCTCGAATCCTG
>JALFZG010000002.1 GCA_022784645.1 Bacteroidales bacterium | reverse complement strand
TGCTATTTATACCAATCCTAAATCAGCTTTAGCATTGGCCAGTTCGGTGAAGATCTCATTGGCGAAAGCGTGCGGATTGAAGTAGCGCGTGAGCTCTACCTTACGCATGTACACCATCAGACGACCATCCGGCGTGAGGTTAATGTTCAGCCGTTTGCCGGCTATCACGCGGTTTGTAGGTTGGCGCTTGCGCCCGATACCTTCTACGAACATAAACTTCTCACTTTCTTCCGTCATCGTGAGCATACCTTTGCGGCCTTCACCAGGTTGAAGACCCGTCTCCTGCGTGAGCGTCTTCAGGTCAACGCAGAGAAAATTTTGCTTTTTCATAGGAAAACAATTGTGCTGAGCAAGATGAAACCATGGCCATGTTCAAACTCGAGTGCTTCACACAAGCTTTCGCGATGATTAAATAATTTCGGTGTTTCCTCGTGGCATAAATACCGAAACACCATCACTCGCCGTAACGAATGACGCTGCAAAATTACTACGAAAAGATGAGTGCTGCAAATTTTCGAATGCGCCTTTTTGCACCGGCGCAGAATGGCGCACAATGGCGCATTTTTTCGGAGGTGTTTTTCTGATTTTTTCCGAAAATGATCATCTTCAGCCGTGTTTCCCCACGCCGGTTCACAAGTCAGGGGACAACAGCCCCACAAGTCAGGGGACAACCCATTGCCATGTGCGATTTTTGTAGTACCTTTGCACCGCATTCGAGCAAAGAGTCGAAGGCGGCTCGGAGACCTCGCGATGAGGAGGCATTGAGGAACCATTGAGGAGGATTAGAGGTAACGTAAAGGCGCCAAACGTTACGCAAAATCCGCTCAACCTAAACCTTATTACGAATGCAAAAACAGGTAGTATGAATCTTAAAACCGTCCTCAACGGAATACAAATGGTGCACGAAAAGATTCTTCGTGGCGCTTTGAGGAAAACACTATGGCTCGTATTAAACCTATCGATGTCATCAAGGGCATCTCGGGTAAGTATGGCAGCGGCACCAACGACTACTTCGCTACCAACTCCAGTTCGAACCGCATCCATCTGGCTAAGTACCTGAACAAACCCACCGGTCCTGCCACCCCCGCACAAGTGGCACAGATGACCGCCTTCGGCACCCAGCAGAAGCTCGCCGCTGCATGGCTCCGTGCGAACCGTCCCTCTGAGGAGAATGGCGAGAACGGTACGGCAGCCTATCAGGAGGCACAGGCGCTCAAGAAGCAAGCCCATCTGAGCAACGTCCGTCAGATCGTCCTCAAGTACATGGACGCCGAAGGCAACGTCACCCTCCCGTCCACGGGCACTACCAGCGCCCCTGCTATTCCGGATACCGGCAGCGATTCTGGCTCCGGCTCGCAGACTCCTTCGGGTGGCGGCAGCGGCTCCAATCCTTCGGGCGGCTCTAACAGCGGTGGCGGCAGCTCGCAAGGTGGCAGTAGCGGCGATGAAGACGCCGGATTCGAGTAATCTGTAAAAACGAACACGAATCTAACGAATGCAATGGATTTTTATAAGGATTTTAGTTCGGATTTCGAGCGAAGCGATCCATATATAAACTCCTACATAAAGCGAGGTATTCGAGCGCATTTTGGTTAGGATTTTAGTTTAAGATTTTTATCGAACACGCGCCTGTGGCTATATCACGCGCCTGTGGCTATCTAACGAATAGTTGCTATGGGCTATGGGCTGTGAGCAGTGAGCGATAATCCAAAACGAAAATCCTCACAAAAATACGCAACAGTTCGTTGCTTTTAGGAGGCAATTTTTTGGGATCGGGCGTTGCCCTCGACATAGCCTATTGGCGCAAACAAAAATCCTAAGGAAAATCGAAAATAAAAAATTATTCGTGTAATTCGTGAGATTCGTGTTCGATTAAATCACTCGTTTACAGGCAATTAATTTAATTCGTGTTCGCCTATGAAAGCTAACTACCGCTCTTGGGTGCAGCTGCTGATAGCAGTCATCGCCACCTTGTTTGGGCTGACGCTGGTGGGTATCGCGCTCTTCCTGCCGCCTCGAGGCGAGATTGACCCTACCGTTCTGACCGCCTATGGCGAGACCCTCACCTTCGTAGGAGCGCTCATAGGTATTGACTATCGCTATAGGGAAAGGAAACCACCTGACCCTGACTAACTTTAATGAATCATGGCAAAGTTCAAGCTTATACGCCATCCCATCAGCGAAACATCGGATGCAGTAAAAGGCCACCTTATGGTATGCTTACCCAAATTTGGTTGGGTCTTTATCTGCAATACTCTTGAGAATAAGCAGTATCTCATTCCCGAAGGGAAATACCCTGTCTCAACCACTTTCTCACCGAAGTTCAAGCGCAATCTTCCGCTGCTATCAAACGTCAAAAATAGGTCCGGGATTCGAGTGCATCGAGGCACTAAACCCGAACACTCCCGAGGGTGCATCCTCGTAAATGATAGACTATATGAAGATATCGTGATGGACTTTATCTCCGATGATTCTGCAAGCGAGATGGAGGTGACGCAAAGCTGTGAATCCAACGTATTTCATCATTATGGCAAAGAACGACAAGAAAGTTAACGCATGGCAAATTATAGTAGCCGTGTTTCAAGCCCTCGCAGCCCTCTTCGGCTCGCTCAAGAAGTCGCACGACTCGGCAAAAGAGACCCTCTCTAACTCCCCCTTGGAGGGGGAAGACCGTTCCAAGTAGAGCCTGCGGCTCTGTTCCAGAAGCCTACGGCTGTTCCAATTGCCCTTCGGACGTTCCAGGTTTCCTCAGCCAACGAATAAATTCTGCTGAGAAGAAATAAGAAAATCCCATCGCGAAAGCGGTGGGATTTATTCGTCTAACACGGCAATGCAGTAATGCTTTATTTGTCAAAGCGTTACAAACGTTACAAACGTTACACATTTTAGAGTAAGGGTATGGCGCTGCGCGCAGTTCCATTAGCGCTTCGCGCGTTCCAAAGCCTGCGGCGTTCCAATTGCGCTTCGCGCGTTCCAGTAGTCGGATGCGGCGATCGCAAGCTCTGCTTGCTCTATTCTTTTAGCTCGGGGTAGGCGATGCGGTGATGGTTCATGGATATCAGTTTGCGGATGAAGACCTCCTTCACAATCTGTATATCACGGAACGTGAGCGGTGTTTCTTCAAACTGCCCATCCGCCATCTGTAAGCCAATCATCTGCTCCACCATCTCGCGGATACTCTCCTCCGTATAGACGCTCATACTGCGGCTGCGCGCCTCTACGGCATCCGCCATCATCACTACTGCTGCCTCTTTAGAATTGGGTTTGGGACCGGCATACTGGAAGAGGGCATCATCCACCGGCTCGCCAGGATGAGCGTTTTTATACGAATTATAGAAATAGCGCGTCTTGCTGGTGCCATGGTGCATACGAATAAATGATACGACCACCTCCGGCAGCCCATGTTCTTCCGCTATCCTCACACCCTCGCTCACGTGTTTGAGCACACAAGCTGCTGCCTCTATGTAGGATAGTTTGGATAACGGGTTGACGCCATCCTGCTGGTTCTCCGTGAAGTTCTGCGGGGCAGACATCTTACCAATGTCGTGGTAGAGTGCGCCTGTACGTACAAGCAACGCATTCGCCCCAATCCGTTTGGCTGCCTCCATTGCCAAATTGCTTACCTGAAGTGAGTGCTGAAACGAGCCCGGTGCTTTTTCAGCGAACTCCAGCATCAGCTCGCTGTTGATGTTCGTGAGCTCTACCAATGTGACTGAGCTCACCAGACGGAACGCCTTTTCAAAGAAATAAATCAGCACATATGAGCAGATTACCAATAGCGCGTTTCCTGCAAAATACACATACATCTGCCAGTGCACCATCTCGAAGCTGCCTTTCCGGGCCAAAATGAAAGCCGTGTACGCAAAGGCATAGGTGAAGAGGATCCAGAGGCTCGTTTGAAAGAGCTGGCTGCGCTGCTCCATGTCCTTGAGGCTGGCTACCGTAAGCATTCCCACCGCCATTTGCAGCACCATGAATTCAAACGGCTCGGGCGCCAAGAACGAGCAGATGAGGATAGTCACCATATGAAGATAAAGTGCGGTGCGCGAGTCGTAGAACACGCGGGTGATGATGGGCACCCACGCAAACGGCACGATATAGATGCTGAAGGTGGTATAACGAGTGAGCAGGCATGTCATGACGATTACGATGGTCATCAGTATACTGAAGAACAACATCGATCGGATGTCAGAGAATAGCAGTGGTCTGAAAGTAATCAAATATAAAATGATCATGCTGACGAACAATGCGAAAAGCGCCACTATTCCAAAAAACATACCATTCGCACGTCTTGCATCCACCCCACGTTCTTCCATAGACCGCTTGAGAGACATGAGTATTTGATAGGTTGAGGCATCTACAATCTCACCACGGTCGATGATTTTCTCCCCCTGCTGCACCATACCGGAGATCTCAGTGATTTCGTTGAGCAGCTTCTGATGCATGATGGCGGTGGTGGTGCTGTCAAACGCGAGGTTTGGGAGCAGTAAGCCGTTGAGCCCGATCATCGGCAGTTTGCTGCGCTCTCCCTCGGGTGAACCCGCCAAGAGGAGCTCGTATGCTCCGCGCGGGGTGCAGCATTCGCTGAGCGGATACACCTCTGCTTGATGCTTCTGATTTACGATAGTGATGCGGCTGAATCCCTGTTTTTCTACTTTTCCCGCATCTTCGATAGAGAGAATACCTACAGCATACAGGCGTTGGAGCGTCTGCATTAAGTAAGCTGCCTCCTGCTTGGTGAGCACGCCCTTAGCAACCTTTTCCGTAGCCTCCATCTGCTCGCGCGCCACGCGCGCGTTGAGCGTATAATAAGGTGCGAAACGGCTCAGCGCTTCAGCTTTTTCCTGCTTAACCTGATCATCGGATTTATATACGGGGAAATCATATTGCGCGGTGATCAGTCCGTGGTTCCAAGGGCGTCCCTCCTCGAAATGGTAAGAGAACGAGCCGCTCTTATGCGGATAAGCCAACGCGATGATGATGAGCATCGCAGCCAAGATAAGAATACGAGAAACGATGTTTTGCTTATTCATGGTGATATCCAAATTTGCGAGTGAAACGAGTTATCGGAGTTGCTTGAAGAACGTTTGCATGAGCTGGCGGCATTCGCTTTCGAGCACGCCAGCCGTGACTTTACATTTAGGATGGAAAGCATTAGGCGCAAAGCGTTGAAAGCCTCGTTTTTCATCCGTCGCTCCATAAACCACGCGGGCGATCTGGCTCCATCCGATAGCGCCAGCACACATTACGCAAGGCTCTACAGTGACGTAGAGCGTAGCCTCCGGCAAATACTTGCCTCCGAGCATCCCCGCAGCTGCTGTGATGGCTTGCATCTCAGCATGGGCGGTCACGTCTTGAAGCGTCTCGGTGAGGTTATGTCCGCGGCCGATGATCTGATGGCCTTGTACAATCACGCAGCCGATGGGGATCTCATTGTGGCGAAGCGCCTCCTCGGCTTCCAGCAGCGCCAGACGCATGTATTTTTCGTCGTCGTTCATTTCCATTCGAGTGTTTCTATCAGATGCCGGAGGTCCTCCTCCATATAATCAAACGCGGGCGCGAGGGAGTCTTGGTTGGGCACGCAGTTGAAATACACGGCACCGCGGAGGAAATGGCGAGTGCTGTCAGTCATATAAAACTGAAAAGGCGATGCGGTGTTGCCGCGAATGGCATAAAAAACGCCATACATACCTCTTTCGGGATTTTCGAAACCCTGCTCAGGAATACTGCTGGCGAGCGAAGCGTGTTTATACACAAACTCTTGCGCGTCTTTCGAGAGCTCCGCAAGATGGCCGTTGACGGGCTTATACGTGCAGTTGATGCGCGCACGGAGCTCGGGATAGACGATATCAAACCATAGCCCTTCGTTTTGCCCACTCATCGGCTGCACATACGCTGACTCAGAAAGCTCAAAGCGGAAGGGCATGGTGGCGCTATCAAAGAGCTGATACTGCTGCTCAGGTAAGTTGAGCCGGTAATAGCCATAGGGCTTGGGCACATAACTACGACCGCAACCCGCGAGAACGAGCGCAGCCAGCAGCACGAATATGGCGCTAATAGGTTTGATCATAATGCGTTTTGCAGTTTGAGCATATCGGCTTTGCCAATCTGCTGCTCGGCAAAGGCGCGTGTTACTTCAAACGTCTTCTCCGCGGAGGAGGGCACGGCATACATTACGTCCATCATGATGGTCTCGCAGAGGCCGCGCAAGCCGCGAGCTCCGAGTTTGTACTCCATCGCCTTATCTACAATATAATCGAGCGCATCGTCGGCAAACGTGAGCCGTACGCCATCCATTTCCAAGAGACGCACGTATTGTTTCACGAGCGCGTTTTTGGGCTCGGTAAGGATATTGCGCAGGGCTTGTCTGTCAAGCGGATCGAGGTGCGTGAGGATAGGCAGACGGCCTACGATTTCGGGGATAAGGCCAAAAGACTTCAAGTCTTGCGGAGCAATGTATTTGAGCAAATTGGACTTATCCACTTTATGCGTACTCTGAGCGGCCTCGAAGCCCACCACTTGCGTGTTCATTCGCTGCGCAATCTGCTGTTCGATGCCGTCAAATGCACCGCCGCAGATGAAGAGGATATTCTCCGTATTCACGTGGATAAACTCCTGTTCGGGGTGCTTGCGGCCGCCTTGTGGGGGCACGTTAACTACACTGCCTTCGAGCAATTTGAGGAGCGCTTGCTGTACACCTTCACCGCTCACGTCGCGCGTGATGCTCGGATTATCGCCTTTGCGAGCAATCTTATCGATTTCGTCGATGAACACGATACCACGTTCAGCTTGCGCAAGATCGTAATTACATTCTTGTAGCAAACGCGTGAGGAGCGACTCCACATCTTCTCCCACATAACCAGCCTGCGTCAACACGGTGGCATCAACGATGGTAAACGGCACTTTGAGCATCTTGGCGATGGTCTTGGCGAGGAGGGTCTTGCCCGTGCCGGTGCGACCCACGAGGATGATATTCGATTTCTCAATCTCCACATCAGCCATATCGGCAGCATCGCCTTGCAGCGCGTTTTGCTCTTTGGATGCCAATCGTTTGTAGTGGTTATAAACCGCCACCGAGAGGAAACGTTTAGCCTCCTCCTGCCCAATCACGTATTGATCAAGAAACTCCTTGATTTCCTGCGGCTTGGGCACATTGTTGAGGTCAATGGGGTTGGCACCCTTACGCCCTCTCATCGACATATTGCGATCTCTTAGCACGCGCGAAGCGAGCTCTACGCAATCCGGACAAATGAAACTGCCATCCATGCCCTGAAGCATAAACGGCGCTGGTTTTCCGCAGAAACTGCAGGATTCTTCTTTTTTCTTCGCCATCGGTTATTGTTTGCTATAAATGCGGTCAATCATTCCGTAATCAAGTGCCTCCTGCGCTGTCATCCAATAGTCGCGATCGGAGTCTTTCTCGATGCGCTCGATGGTGTTGTGGGAGTGATCGGCGATGATCTGATAGAGCTCTTTTTTGAGCTTGAGAATCTCCTTTACGGTGATTTCCATATCGCTTGCCTGCCCTTGCGCACCGCCCATCGGCTGGTGTATCATAATACGCGAATGGGGTAGTGCAGCACGTTTGCCCTCAGCGCCAGCTACGAGCAGTACAGCGCCCATCGAGGCTGCCATGCCCGTGCAGATGGTGGCTACGTCTGACTTCACGAACTGCATGGTATCGTATATGCCCAATCCGGCATACACGCTGCCACCGGGTGTATTTAGATAGATGGAAATATCCTTATCCGAATCAACCGAATTGAGATAGAGCAGCTGTGCTTGAATCACGTTGGCCGTATAGTCGTTGACTTCTGTTCCCATGAAAATAATACGGTCCATCATCAGTCGTGAGAACACGTCCATCTGAGTAACGTTGAGTTGACGCTCCTCCAAAATGGAGGGGGAGATGTAGCCCGAGCCTTGCATCTGCGGGGCAGATACGGGGGCAAATCGATCAGCAGAGGCGTTGATTACCTGCTCCACGTGCATGGAGTTAAGGCCGAGGTGCTGGGTTGAAAATTTCAGAAAATCGTTCATAATCATAAAGGTGTTTTATACGTTATTGAACCTGCACATTATTGCATAATCGTGCGGTCGTCTTGAATAATCATGCGGTCGTCGATGTCCGCCTTGATGGTTGGGTGCTCGGCAATATACTCGATATAGAGATCACGAATTTTCTTGCCGGTCATCACTCGCTCAGAGAATTTGGTAAGTGCAGAGAGTCCGTCAGCTCCTCCCGAAAGGTAGTCGCTCGTAGCTACATGATAGAGTCTCTCTGCTTCTATAGGTTGCCCATCGAGCAACACGGATTCTACTTGCCCGTTGAGTCCTACTACATGAAACTCCTCCGATACGCCTTGTCCTCCTTGTACCACGCAGTTTTCAGCCAGCTCATAGAGGTCTCGCCCGGTGAGGGTGAGAATCACGAGCTCGTTGTCAAACGGCATGAGTTCAAACACATGGTAGAACGTGATGTCTCCAGCCGGCCAATCGCAACGCAGGCCGCCGGCATTCACTACCGCCATATCCACTTCGCCATCGTAATATCTGCGCGCGCAAGCAGCGAGTGCATCGCAAGCCCAGTTAAGCAACCGGGAGTTAATACGGCCGCGCTCCATCACCTCCACCGAGGTGCCGAGAGGGATATTCAGATGGCGGTCAAGATTCTCACGAATGGGGAGCAGGTAATTGAGATAAGCCGTGTCTTGAATTGCATCGAGGGTGGAGTCGATATGGATAAGATCAGTCTCCACGTTCGTGATTCTTACGGGCGTGCGCTGGCAGCTGCAGAGCAATAATGCACCGAGCAGTAGCGAAGAGAAGAGGAGGGAATAATGCGTTGTTTTCATGAGGATGAGCGTTGGAAAAACGGAGGAAGTCCAAGACCAGCGGCCCTGGACTTCCTGACTTCTATTGCTTATGCGGGGTATGTACATTCCCCGTTTCTTTAGGCAAAGAGTTTACCGAAATCGTCGTGGGAGATAGCTTTGGTCTCGAGTTTTACTACACCCTTGAGTGCTTCGTAAATCTTGTTCTCTTGAACGCGCTCGTAGATACCGCGAGCCTGATTCTCGTTTTTGAGCATCTCTTCAGCGAAGCGCTCGAGATACTGATCTTCAATCTGGCTCAAACCATATTGGAGATACTGCATCTTAGCAATCTCCTTAGCGTAAGCCTTCACGTCATCAGCCTCTACCTTGATGCCGAATTGCTCTGCAAGTTGCTCCTTTGCGAGCTGCCAACGGAGTTGGTCGATTGTTTTCTCCCAATCCTTCTCCACCTCTTCAGCGGTGAGTTCCTTATTGGCGGTCATGAGCCAGCGCTTGAGGAATGCTTCCGGGAATTCTACCTTCTCCATCTTCTTCATTACGGCTGCTTTGCAGTCAAGGCCGAACTTGTACTCAGCGTCTTTATCGAAGTTGGTTTTGATTTCAGCCTTCACCTTCTCGCGGAAATCAGCTTCGTCTTTTACGTTGCCTTCGCCATATACGTTAGCAAAGAGCTTCTCGTTGATTTCAGCAGCTTTATGGCGGGTGATGGTCGTTACGGTGAACGCAAACTCAGTATTCATCTCTGCGAGCTCTTCTTTCGTAACCTTGAGGAGCGAGGTGAGTTCAGCCTCGTTGGTGTAAGCCTTCTTTGGGTCGAAAACAATAGCATCTCCCACTTTTGCGCCTACGAACTTAGCTTTTTCGTCAGCAGCCATGTAAGCCGGGGTAAGCACCTGATTCTCAATAGTCTTACCGCCCTCTTTCTGCTCAACGAGGTTACCGCGGAGCATGTCGCCTTCTTCTGCGGCTTCTGCTTCTACATACTCGCCAAAGCGCTCAGCATAACCCTTAACTTGGTTCTCAACCATCTCGTCGGTAACCTCTACGTCATACCACGTGAGTTTGTTATTGCCATTGAGCTTGCAGTTAAACTCTGGGGCAAGAGCAATGTCGAAGACAAAGGTAAACGAAGTCTGGTTGTCGAAATCGAGTTCGGGCGTTTCTTCGTCGTTAGAGAGCGGCTCGCCGAGGATATTGAGTTTGTTTTCATGGATATAGCCATAGAGGCCCTCGCCAATGACTTTGTTCATCTCTTCAGCAAGCACGGCTTTGCCATACTGCTTCTGGATGAGGCTGGCAGGTACTTTACCCGGACGGAAACCGGGAATCTGTGCCTTTTGGCGGATATTGCGGAGCTCTTTCGCTACCTTTTCTTCGTAATCAGCCGGCTCTACCACGAGGGTCAGTTTGGCATTCAGCTGGTCAATGTCTGTTTTTGTAATCTGCATAATTGTATTGTTTTTGTTTATAATTTTTCTGCATTAATCTTCTTCGTCAGCTTCCGGCGCAAGGCCCATACGGCTGCGAGCACGCTTGCGCTCCAATTCGTCGAGGATAATCTTGCGCAGGCGGATGGACTTAGGCGTAATCTCTACGTATTCGTCTTCTTTGATATATTCGAGCGCTTCTTCAAGCGAGAAGATCACCGGTGGCGGCAATTGTGCTTTGTCGTCAGACGATTTCGAACGCATGTTCGTAAGTTTCTTGCTTTTGGTCACGTTGATTACGATATCCTTATCCTTGGCGTTTTCGCCCACTACTTGTCCGGCATACACTTCGTCTTGCGGATAAATGAAGAACTTTCCTCGATCTTGCAGTTTGTCGAGCGCATACGCATAGGCAGTGCCCGTTTCCATCGCGATAAGCGAGCCGTTTTGGCGTTTCTCTATTTCGCCTTTCCAAGGTTGGAACTCAAGGAAGCGGTGGCTCATGATTGCCTCGCCGGCGCTCACGTTCATCACATACGTACGCATACCGATGATACCGCGCGAAGGAATCGTGAACTCGAGTTGGATGCGGTCGTTGATGGTGTTCATCGATACCATATCGCCTTTGTGCATTGCTACGTATTCGATGATCTTACCCGAGCATTCTTCGGGCGTGTTAACCGTGAGTTGCTCTATCGGTTCGCATTTTACGCCATCAATCTCTTTGATGATCACCTGCGGTTGTCCCACTTGCAGCTCGTATCCTTCTCTTCGCATGGTCTCAATCAAAACGGAGAGGTGGAGCACACCGCGGCCATACACGTGCCATACATCTTCATTGGGGTTCTTCTCCACGCGCAACGCCAAGTTTTTATCAAGCTCTTTCATCAAGCGCTCGTGGATATGGCGCGAGGTTACGAACTTACCCTCTTTGCCGAAGAAGGGGCTGTCGTTGATGGTGAAGACCATCGACATGGTGGGCTCATCGATAGCGATGGGATCGAGCGCTTCGGGCTCTTGGAAATCGCAAACGGTGTCGCCAATCTCGAAGCCCTCTATACCAACCATGGCGCAGATATCACCGGAGCTCACTTCGGCTGCTTTCGTTTGCCCGAGTCCACTGAAGGTGCGGAGCTCTTTGATGCGACTCTTGGTCATTGTGCCATCGCGCTTGGCAAGGGTAACCTGCATACCTTCTTTAAACGTTCCTCTATGCACGCGGCCCACAGCAATACGGCCAACGTAAGGGCTGTAATCGAGCGAGGTGATGAGCATCTGCGGCGTGCCCTCCAATATGGCCGGCTCGGGGATATACTCGATGATGGCGTCCATCAAGGCAGTCAGATCGGTAGTGGGCTGCTTCCAATCGGTTGACATCCAGCCATTTTTGGCACTGCCGTAAATGGTCTGGAAATCAAGCTGCTCTTCGGTAGCATCGAGCGAGCACATGAGATCAAACACAGCCTCTTGCACCTCGTCAGGACGGCAATTGAGTTTATCTACTTTGTTGACTACAACGATGGGCTTGAGGTTGAGCTGCAAGGCTTTTTGCAATACGAAACGCGTCTGCGGCATAGGCCCCTCGAAAGCATCTACGAGCAGCAAAACGCCGTCGGCCATGTTCAATACGCGCTCCACTTCGCCGCCGAAGTCAGCATGCCCCGGGGTGTCAATCACGTTGATTTTATACCCCTTGTAATCAATCGATACGTTTTTGGCGAGAATGGTGATACCACGTTCACGCTCAAGTTCGTTGTTGTCAAGAATCAGTTCGCCTTTCTGCTCATTGTCGCGGAAGAGGTGTGCCGTATAGAGCATTTGGTCCACGAGCGTAGTCTTGCCGTGGTCCACATGGGCGATGATTGCGATGTTTCTAATCTTTTGCATATTGTACCTTTTTCGTAAGCAGATGGGCAATGCGCTCGCACCTGCGTAATTACGCCCTCGCGGGCGTGCGTGAATTTTCACAACAAACCTCCGCACCTGCGTGCGGAGATTGCGTGCATGTGGTCCCACTTGGGCTTGAACCAAGGACTCCCTGATTATGAGTCAGGTGCTCTAACCGACTGAGCTATGGGACCTGCAACCACATCCGGCGCAAGGCCGAATGCGCATGCTGTATGTATTGCGGACAAGCCGCTAATCGTCTTGTTTTTTCAAGCGCTTCTTGAGCGCTTCTGCTTTCTCTTTAGAGATGAGACTCATTCGTACGCGGCGGTTGGGCGCATAAGATGACTTCACGTTCTTAATCTTACCTACTGACCTTACAATCAGTCGGTTAGGATCAATGTCATATACTCTTACGAGGTAGTCACGTACCTCCTTAGCGCGGTATTTAGCGAGCATCTCGTTGTATCCATCTGAGCCGGTATCATCGCAACTACCCTCAATCTCCAGATACATATCCGGATAGAGCTCGGTCATGCGATATGCCATCTGCTGTAGCTCAATCTCTGCCTTTGTATTGAGGCGGAAACTGCCGTTTTCGAAATAAACGAACCACGCTTCGCTCACGTCTTCGAGCACTTGCTTCTCGATGCTGTAGATGGTGTCAGAACTATTGATAATCAGCGTATCTCTTTCTCTGCGCTTCACGTCTTCTATCACCTTCTCCATCAAGAGGTTATGCTCGTGGCCGCCAGGCATATTGCGGTAGTGAGAACGTTTCACGGTGTTGAACTTCACGCGATATACTAAATCTACACCCAAAACGCCATCGTTGTTGCGGTTACCCAACCCAAGCGCAGAAGCATTGCCGTCAACGTAATCATTATTGTAATATTTATACGTGATGCGAGCGCCTAACGCTGAAGATCGATTCAGATTCCACTCAGCAGCCAAGCCGAAATGAAAGAAGAGTGTAGGCACATACTGCTCTTTGGGGTTACGCGCGCTACCGTATTTATCGGCCCAAACGACGTCGCCATTCTCGTTGAGGAACTTCAACTTGTAAAGGCCACATCCTCCGCCAAGCTGCGGATACAGACTGAAGCGGGTATGCAAGCGCCTTGGGAAGAAAGCATCCATCAAGTCGAAGTTCAAATATATCATGGCGTCGTGGAGATAACCCATAGATCGTTCGCCATCTTCCACTTTCATGTCGAATTTCCAGAGGTTCTTTCCATATGACGAGGTGTTCAACTCTACGGTCAAACCCCATTGGGGCGTAAAATCATAGGTGACACCCAAGCCAAAACCAAACGACTCCGGCGTGTTGTTCTTGCCATATTTGGCTCCCGAACCCTGATCGCCATCGAAAACCACCAAGCCGGCCGGAATAAAAAGTGACCAGTTTGACATTTCCAAAGTCGTATGTGCGTTTGACCATCCTTTTCGCTCGCTTTCGTAAGGGTAAACGCCTTGCATTTTCTGCTCAGCATAGCTCCCAAAAACAGATACCGAGAAAAAGATAATCAGCAATAAATATCTTCTCATTTTGATAAGTGCCAGTAGGGTTTGGTAGTAAACCGGCTGCAAAATTACTATTTTTTTTTGGAATAACAATAGATTTTCATGTTTTTTTTTATTTTTCTTGCAAATATCCAAAAATTTCACTAACTTTGCACCCAATTAAAGCTCCGCTTTCCACAATTAAGCAAAAAAAAACTTTTTTTAAAATACGAATTATTATGGACATTCTTTCTCAAATGACCGAGCGCGCGAAAGCCAATATTCGCCGCATCGTGCTTCCTGAAGGTGATGAACCGCGCACCCTAGAAGCAGCCAACATTATTCTCAAAGACAAAATTGCTGACTTGATTCTCATCGGCGATCCGGCAGTCATCAATAAGATGGCGGCAGACAATGGCTATGAGTACATCAAGAATGCAACTATTTTCGACCCGGCCACCAATCCGAAGATGAAGGATTATGCCAACCTCCTCTTTGAGCTCCGCAAAGCAAAGGGAATGACAGAAGAGCAGGCCGCTCAAAAGGCTATGGATCCGCTCTATTTGGGTTGCTTGATGATCAAAGCAGGCGATGCTGATGGCGAATTAGCAGGCGCCCGTGGCACAACGGCTGATACCATTCGTCCGGCTTTCCAGATTCTTAAGACTAAACCCGGTGTAGGTATCGTAAGTGGTGCATTCCTTATGTTTACCCCCGCTACCGAACTTGGCGAAGGAGGCTTCCTCGTATTTGCTGATTGCGCAGTCAATCCCTGCCCCAATGCGCAAGAGCTTGCTCAGATTGCCGTATCTACGGCTGAGACTGCCCGTACCCTTGGCCAGATTGAGCCGCGTGTAGCGATGCTGAGCTTCTCCACCAAGGGCTCGGCTAAGCATGAGTTGATTGACAAAGTTACGGAAGCAACCCGCATTGCTCACGAACTTGCTCCTGACCTTCAACTCGATGGTGAGTTGCAGGCGGATGCTGCGCTCGTAGCCAAAGTAGGAGCTTCAAAAGCTCCGGGAAGCCCTGTAGCAGGTAAGGCTAACGTGCTCGTTTTCCCTGACCTTCAGGCAGGAAACATCGGTTACAAACTCGTAGAGCGTTTCTCGGGTGCCAACGCTATTGGCCCGATTCTTCAGGGTATTGCTGCCCCCGTTAACGACCTCAGCCGCGGTTGCAAAGTGATGGACATCGTTCAGAT
The DNA here is from genome assembly GCA_022784645.1 of Bacteroidales bacterium. Classification (GTDB taxonomy): domain Bacteria; phylum Bacteroidota; class Bacteroidia; order Bacteroidales; family Paludibacteraceae; genus Colicola. The sequence continues at coordinate 29,720 of JALFZG010000002.1, read as the reverse complement.
GGTCATCATTACTGCTAACCAGGCCATTTGAGAATAACAAATACATTTTCATAAGCCCGAATAATAACCATAAAAACAAATAGTCAACATGAAAATCTTAGTTTTGAACTGCGGTTCATCATCTATCAAGTACGCACTTTACGACATGGATACGAAGGAAGTGATTGCTTCCGGAGGTGCGGAGCGTGTAGGTCTTGACAACGCTTTCGTAAAGGTTAAACTCCCTAATGGTGAGAAGCGCCAAATCATGCACGATATGCCGGAGCATACCGAGGGTGTGAAGTTTATTTTCTCTCTCCTTACTGATCCGGAGATTGGTGCAATCAAGGACTTGAAGGAGATTAACGCAGTAGGCCATCGTATGGTGCATGGTGGTGAGAAGTTTGCTTCGTCGGTAGTAATCAACGATGAGGTGATTGCTGCTTTCAAAGAAGTGAGTGAGCTTGCTCCGCTTCATAACCCTGCCAACTTGAAGGGTATAGAGGCGGTCAACGAGTTGATGCCCGGTCTGCCGCAGGTAGGCGTGTTTGATACCGCCTTCCATCAGACGATGCCGCAATACAGCTATATGTATGCGCTCCCGTATGAAGTATATGAAAAGTACGGTGTTCGCAGATATGGCTTCCACGGCACTTCACATCGCTACGTAAGCGCTCGCGCTGCGGAGTTCCTCGGTTTGGATTACAACAAGATCAAGATCATCACCTGCCATATCGGCAATGGTGGTTCGCTCGCAGCAGTTAACTGCGGCAAGTGCCAAGACACCACGATGGGCCTTACCCCGCTTGAGGGCATTATGATGGGCACTCGCTCGGGTGACGTTGATGGCGGAGCTATCACTTATCTGCAGAAAAAACTCAACCTCGATGCTGACGGCATGTCGAACTTCCTCAATAAGAAGTCGGGCGTAGCTGGTGTTTCAGGTGTAGGAAGCGATATGCGCGACTTGGAGAATGCAGCAGCAGCAGGCAACGAGCGCGCTATCCTCGCTCAGCAGATGTATGATTACAAGATCAAGAAATACGTAGGTGCTTTCGCTGCAGCGATGGAGGGCGTTGACGTAATCGTCTTCACCGCTGGCGTAGGCGAGAACCAAACTTCGATGCGCGCAAACGTATGCCGCGGATTGGAGTTTATGGGCGTAAAAATCAACGAGGAACTCAATGCTACCATTCGTGGCAAAGAAGCCCTCATTTCTACACCGGATTCGCGCGTGAAAGTAGTTGTTATTCCTACTGACGAAGAACTGATGATTGCTTCTGATACGATGGAGCTTATCTCCAAGTAACAGGGCCTGCCCCTCACCCGGCCGGACCTCGTCCGGCTGGGTTTTTAACTCTCCTCTACCCTCACCTTACTATTTTTATTGACTATGACTAAAACAATTATTTATCAGCTCCTTCCGCGTACCTTCGCAAATTTCTGCACCAACCGCAAAAACAACGGCACCATACAGGAAAATGGTTGCGGAAAATTCAACCTTATCACCACCAAAGCATTGCGCGAGATTAAGAACCTCGGCGCTACGCATGTTTGGTACACTGGCGTAATCGAACACGCTACTCAAACTGACTATTCAGAATTTGGCATCACCCCCGACCATCCATCGGTCGTAAAGGGTAAGGCCGGATCGCCATATGCTATCAAAGATTACTACGATGTAGATCCTGACCTTGCGGAAAACGTAGATAACCGCATGGCAGAATTTGAAGCACTCATCGAACGCACACATAAAGTTGGGCTCAAAGTGATAATCGACTTCGTGCCGAATCACGTAGCTCGCCAATATCATTCCGATGCTAAGCCCGCAGGAATAGCGGATTTGGGCGAAGGGGATAATCCGGAATGGGCATTCTCCCCGCTCAATAATTTCTATTATATTCCGGGAGAAAAATTCGCCCCGGCATTTGATGTTTATGATTACACGGAAGATCCTGCCAAAGTGACCGGTAACGACTGCTTTACGGCCCATCCGGGGCATAACGATTGGTACGAGACCATCAAACTCAATTATGGTGTATTCTATCAGGGCGGTGGCGAAAAACAGTTTAATCCTATCCCCTCCACTTGGCTGAAGATGCGCGATATCCTCCGTTTCTGGGCGGCTAAAGGAGTAGATGGTTTCCGCTGCGATATGGCAGAGATGGTGCCCGTGGAGTTTTGGGAATGGGTGATTCCGCAAATCAAAGACGTAGAATGGGGTGTAACGACAACCGATGCTGCCGGAAAGAAGACCTACAAGAAGAAGGCCCCGATTATCTTCATTGCTGAAGTGTATAATCCCGCCTTGTATCGAGAGTTTATTTTCAAAGGCCACTTTGACTACCTCTACGATAAAGTGGGCATGTATGACTACCTCCGAGCAGTCACGTCGAAGAACTATCCCGTAGAGGGCATCACTCAACAATGGCAGGCTGTAGGTGATATCCAGGAGCACATGCTCTATTTCCTGGAGAACCACGATGAGCAGCGTATAGCTTCCGGCTTCTTCTGCGGACGAGGGATGTGTGCCCAACCGGCGATGATTGTTGCCGCCACTCTCAGTACCAACCCTGTGATGATCTATGCAGGACAGGAATTGGGCGAAAAGGGTATGGACGTAGAGGGCTTCTCCGGCATCGATGGACGTACCACCATCTTCGATTATTGGGGCGTAAAAAGCATTCAGGCTTGGGCCAATAATGGGAAATGGGATGGTAAAGGGCTCGATGATGAGCAGCAGGAACTCCGCTTATTTTATCAGCAGCTCTTGACGCTCACACGCAACTCTAAGGCGATTACGGAGGGGAAAATGTATGATCTCGAATATGCGCAGGCAGAAGGCTTCAACAAGCATGAGCATTATGCGTATCTTCGTCATTGCGAGGAGGAGACCCTGCTGATTGCTATCAACTTCGATGATAAGCATGCAGAAATGCAGATTCGCATCCCGGCTGAGGCGTTTGCCTATCTGCATATCCAGCCCTGTACAGAAGTGCAGTTCACCGACTTGCTATCTGGCCAAACGTTTACTCGTCCTTTCCTCCCAAATACGCCGATCACCCTTTCGCTTGAGGCATGGAAAGGCATGATCTTGAAAATAGACTGACAAATCGGTAAAAAACCAGATGAACAAACAGAAGCATGGCGCTGAATAAGCGCTGTGCTCCGCTAATTTTCTATACATTCGTGAAACCATTTTTTCGACTTATTCGTTTTGACAACCTGCTCTTTCTCATTATCCTGATTGGGGTGATGGAGAAATGGGTGGTTGCACCCATCATGAACCACTTCTTGCTGCCCGAACCGCTGCTGTGGTGGCACTTACTGCTGCTCATCGTGGCGGTAGTGTGTATTGCAGCTGGAGGCTACGTGATTAATGATTATTTTGATGTTAAAATCGATCGCATCAACCATCCCGATGAGTTGGTGGTCACGCGTGAGGTCACCAAGGAGCAAGCCATGCATTTGTTCTACGGCTTTACGGCAGTGGGGATTGCCTCGGGCGTTGCGCTGAGCATCGTGCTCAAGAGCACCGCTCTCTTCACGGTTTTCGTGCTCATTCCCGGCTTGTTGTGGTTTTATTCGGCTTCGTATAAGCGCCAGTTTCTGCTTGGCAATCTGATTGTCAGTGTACTTGCTGCGTTGGTACCTATTACGGTGGGACTGGCGGGCGATGCGGCAGTCAAATTAGCCTATGGTGAAGACGCTTTTGGAACGATGCTGTATGCGAATGTGTATATCTATCTGCTCTTCTTTTCGGCATTCGCGTTTCTCTGCACGTGGATTAGAGAAGTAATCAAAGATATTGAAGACCAAGAGGGTGATCGCGAATTAGAATGCCATACGTGGGCGGTAAAATTCGGCACGCGTAGCGCGCAGGTGTTCGCTACCATATTGATTATTATCGCAATGGGGGCGCTCTCGTGGGTGGAGTTCAGTCTGCTGCCGCCCTTCAGCTGGAGTAGTCTCGCCTGCCGTTTTTATCTGTTTCTGATGGTTGGTTTCGTCTCCGAATTGGCGCTACTCTGGTCGGCTCAATTGCCTCAAGATTTCAAGCACGCGCAGCAATTGATGAAGCTGATAATGTTTATCGGCATGCTTTCCTCTTTCTGCGTCAGCAGTTTGATACAAGAATGTCTATATTAACGTTTGAACCCATCTTAGAAAGGTAAAGCTGGGTTAGCATATTATCTACCTCGAATAAATCCAACTAATTGCCCTTGAAACTGTTACTTGGTTCACAGAGCCCACGCCGGCGCGAGTTGTTGGCGGGTTTGGGCGTTGCGTTCAGCGTTGTACGAATAGATGCTGACGAATCGTATCCTGCTTCGCTTCAAGGAGAGGATATACCTATTTATATATCGCGCGCAAAAGCCGCCGCTTATGCTGATCTTCTGCAGCCTGATGAGTTACTCATTACGGCCGATACCATCGTTTGGCTCAATGGGCAGGTGCTCGGTAAGCCACATGATGAAGCGGATGCACGTAGGATGTTGCGTCTCTTGAGTGGGCAGACTCACCAAGTGTTTACGGGTGTTACGCTTACCCAAAAACTTGCAGAAGGAGCTTATTACTCCTCTTTTGCCGCCCGAACGGATGTCTGCTTCCGAGCGCTCACAGAGGCAGAGATTGACTATTACGTCAGCCATTTTCATCCGCTCGATAAAGCGGGGGCGTATGGCATTCAGGAATGGATAGGCTATATCGCCTGCACCGAACTTCGAGGCTCGTATTTCAACGTGATGGGCCTGCCTACCGAACCCCTCTTCCAAGCGCTACTACGCTATCTCTAAAATACGATCCCTACTCAAAAGGTATTGCGCTGTCTGTTTATTGCGATATTCGTTCTCGAAAATGTGTAACGAGGTATCCTTACTCTAAAATGTGTAACGTTTGTAACGTTTGTAACGCTTTGACAAATAAAGCATTTGTCTTTTCCTAAAAAAAGTAGACAGGTTACTGCACTGTTGTACACTGCCGTATTTAGACGAGAAAATCCCATCGCCGATGGGATTTTCTTATTTCTTCTCAGCAGAATTTATTCGTTGGCCGAGGAGTCTTGGAACGCCAGAAGGGCAATTGGAACGCCCGCAAGGCTCTCCGCGGTCCTTGTATTGTTTGTTGGCAGGAGATACTATCTCCGTCCTATATCCGCCCGCAAGGCTCTCCGCTGCTACACGTGTACGTGTGTGCGATGGTAAAGCTATGAACGTGCGATGAGCGTGCGATGCGTCATCTGAGGATAGTGCGATGCATCATCAGAAAAACACCGAGAAGTTGCAATTAGACAACTTATTATATTGTTTTATGTCTAAGCGTTACAAACAGTGCAGTAATACTTTGACTTATTTGTCAAAGCGTTACAAACAGTGCAGTAACGTTTTGACACGTCAAAGCGTTACAAACGTTACAAACGTTACACATTCTAGAGTAAGGTGACGTTACAAACAGCGAGCAGAGCGAGCGTTACATTTTAGAGTAAGGATAACGTTACAAACAGCGAACGGAGCGAGCGTTACACATTTTAGAGTAAGGTGTCTACTTTTTGCGGAAAAGACAGTGGTTTCTTGCAGCCCTGAAAATTGCACAGAGTAAAGAAATTGGCATTTCGGAAAATGCGCTCAGAAAAATTTTTTCTTCAAATGCTTGCGTATATCACCAAAAATCAGTAACTTTGCAGCTTTTAAGAATAAGCAAAACCCAATAGCGAATTTGCGAACCCACCTTATCAATAAAAAATTAACAAAATGAGAAAGTTTATTATCGCAGCTGCATTGCTATCCGTGTTGGTGGCATGTACGAGTAAAGAAAAAGACAACAATCAAACGAATGTTAGACAACATCAGCAAACTATGATACTGAATATCAATGATTTCAAATGGACGCGTGAGCCGGAAAGTTGCGTCATAAAAGGCGATACCATCGAAGTGGTCACCCTGCCGGGCACTGACCTTTGGCAACGCACGTATTATCATTTCCGCAACGACAACGCACCCGTCTTCCAAATGGAGACAGAGGAGAAATTTTTCAGTTTTGTTGTAAAAACGGACTTCACAGAAAGCCATCATCGGTTTGATCAATGCGGCATCGTCTTATATCTCGATAGCGAAAACTGGCTGAAGGGCAGTGTTGAGTACGAAAACGAGACGTTTCAGCATTTAGGAAGCGTTGTGACCAATAATGGTTATTCAGATTGGGCAACCACAGCCATCTCTGCCGACGTCAAGACGATGTGGTACAGGCTCTCTCGCCGTGAGGACGACTATTGCATCGAGTGCTCGCAAGACGGGCTGCATTTTTCGCAAATGCGCGTTTGTCACATGCATCAAGGTGGTGGAAAAATTCGCTTCGGCATCTACGCCTGCTCGCCGGAGAACTCGTCTTTCAAAGCAGTCTTCACCAACATGAAGCTGACTGAATGTGCATGGAAAGCCCACAATGGGCAGCAACCGGATTAATCAATATGAACACGCTCTGCACTCTGGAATCATTAGGAACAGCGCTATTGATGCGAAGGAACGCGCTTTGCGCTTATCTCCGCGAGGTGATGTGGAAGCAGGCTTGCTTGTATTCGTACTTGACGTAGATATGGCCAGCGCGTTGCTCGTTGAGTAAGACTTGGCCGAGGGCTAACTTGAGGTTCTCTTCGGTCATGTAATCGGCCGAACGGTCGTTTTTGTCAAAGCGCCGATAGGTAATGTCAAAAGTGGTGCCATAGCGGTGGGCACTATTGGAGGTAGCATTGATATTTCCACTCCGCTGTAGTTTACGTACAGAGGCATCCGTGCGGGTGACGGATGTAACAATGAAGCGATAATGTGGACAGCCGTTTCGTTCCAAGATATCAGCAAAGCCCTCTCCGATGCGGTTGAGTTCCTCAGCCGCACCTGTTGTGAGATAAGGTAGGGAGTGTTCAAGATCATCTACCACATAGTTATGGCAGGTGCGAATCTTGCGCATACGCGCTTTCTGTTTGCGCAAATCCTCCTCGTTGGCACACGGCCGTATGCCTACCGCTTGCGCAGCTTCGAGATGGGTGGCGTTTGGGATATTGAACTGCCGCGAATAGGAGAATGTGCGTCCGGGATATGACCGCAATACACCTTTCTCTTGCGATACCTCGACGCTCTCCTGCATTTCCTCGGAAGCGAGGGAGGAGTTGCCCCTATTGCCTCGCAGCCAGAGTCCGAGATAGACGATTACAAAGCACGCCACCAACGCCACCACCAACCATCCCACCCAGCGGGGGGCAGAATAGCGGTAGGACGTCAGCGTACGTACGCGTTTCGTTTGTTTATGTGGATTCTTATCTACCGGCAGCATCATTGACCAATGGAAATGACGCCATTATCCGGCAGTTGCTTAGATATTTGCAGGATTGTAGGAGCAATCTGTGAGTTGTCAATAAAGCCGGAGAGATGTTCAGCCCCTTTGCCGATGGCGAAGATAGGCACAGCAGCAGCCGAATGCGAGTGGGTGGTCCAACCTACCTCTGCATGCTTATTGAGGAGCTCGATAGCTGCATTGCAGAGCGCATCTACCGAAGCATACATGCTCTTGGCGTCTGACGATTTGTTTTTCTTCATTTTGGCAAACAGCCCTTGCAAGTATTTATCTTCTTCTTGAGAGAGCTCCACCTTGGTGTATAATCCCAATTCTGCCGAAAGGAATGAGCGCACTTGCTCGAACTTCATCGATTTGCCCTGCTGGCTGTAGAGCTGTTTGAAGCGGTCGCTGATAGCTTGTGCCGAGCCTTTCTGGTTCAGAAGCAGGTCGAGACTGAGGGTGTAATGCGCATTTCCGAGCGCCAAACCGCCCGTCTCGTGGTCAGCCGTCACGATGATAAGGGTCTCTTCCGGATGCTTGCGATAAAACTCAAATGCCTTACGGATAGATGCATCGAAATCGAGTACTTCATGAATGGCGGTAGCGGCATCGTTGGCATGGTTAGCCCAGTCAATCTGTCCGCCCTCTACCATTAGGAAGAACGGACGGTCACCACGATTGAGGAAATCGATGGCACATTCAGTAATCTGAGGCAGGGTGAGGTCGCCTTTCTCGCGGTCGATAGCATAGGGGATATGTCCCTGGCTGGCCGCACCGCGGTCGATGCCTTCGTTTTCCTGAATAAGGATCACCTTCTCCTTACCGCCTTCAATCATCTCGCGGCATTCGCTATAGCCCCTTGCAAAGCAATAACGATGCTTTTCGCAATAATCGTAGAGGTTGATATCCTGCGGATTCTTCTTGTTCATGGGTTGCAAAAACGACGAGCCGGCAAAGAAATCGAAGCCCGACTCAGCGAGCTGTTTGCCGATTTGGTAGTAGTCGTTTCGGCTCTTCACATTTGCATAAAAAGCACCGGGAGTAGCATGGTCGATGGATACGGAGGTGCAGATACCTACGTTGTAACCGCGATCTTTGAAGACGCGCGCAATCGACTGCGTGGGGTCGCCATTGGCATTCAAACCAAGGGTGCCGTTGTTCGTTTTTTCTCCTGAAGCCAAGCAAGTGCCGGCTGCAGAAGAGTCTGTGATAGAATTAGATGCACTAAAGGTGGAGGCGGAACCATAATGGGGGAATCCTGTCATGCAGAGCGGTTTGATACCAATCTGACCACCGCATTGTGCGCCATACATCTCCGTAAGAAGGAGCACGTTGGGACCCATACCGTCGCCGATAAAATAAAATACATAACGCGCTTCGCCGAACGCCAAAACGGCTGTCAGCAACAGTGCAAAAACAAAATGTAACTTACGCATAAGACACGATAAATTAAGGTAAGACGAATAATTTTTATAAAAAATTGATGCAAAGGTACAAATTTTTTGCGGAATTGGCAAATTTTTTGTACTTTTGTGCCGAAAAAATTTTTTTTCTATGCTGAATAATCATCATTCAACCCCATTTTTCCTGCTCTTATGCCTGCTTTTAGCCATGCCTTTGGTGGGCAATGCAGACGTCAGCCCGGAGACGCTGGCCAAGCGCGCGAAGCGCAAGAACATGACGCTGAAAGAGTGGAACACCGACGCTGCGAGTCGCACCAAGTGGCTCGACCATATGACTGTATATGACGCCGAGGGGCGAAAGGTGGAAGAGATAGAGTATGCCGTTTATGGTCAAGTGTGGCGGGTGGTCACCGAATATGACGCCGAGGGGCAGGTGAGTCGCGAGGTGGAATACGATGGCAAGAACAAGCCCGTACGGATCCGAAAGTATGAGTACAACGACAACGGCACCAAGCGCAAGCAATACAACTACCTGCCTAATGGCAAGTTGTATTCCGTGAAGGTGTTTGAATATACGTTCTCTGAAGATTGACTCCTTTGACCGACATATTGAGCCGCATGAGCCCCATCAGCTTGAGCGAGATGGAGGCCGTGAAACTGATGAACCGACTCGACACGAAATACGTGACCTCGATGGCGCATGTTCGTCAGGTGTTGCTGTTGGCTGCCAATCAGTATTTCGTGCAGGAGATAGGGGGCGAACGCATTGCGGCTTACGACACTTTGTATTACGACACGCCTGCGCTCGCGATGTATATAGAGCACCACAACCGGCGTTTGGTGCGGCAGAAAGTGCGCATTCGCAGGTATATTGGCAGTCAGTCGAACCTCTCCGAAAGCGGCGATCTCACGTTTCTCGAAATCAAAAACAAGAACAACCGCGGTCGAACGAAGAAAAAGCGCATAGAGGTAATCAATCAAGCGGTACTTGCTTCGCCCTCCGATGAAGTGAGCGCGTTTATGAAAAAGCGATGCCGATACAGCTGCGAGCAGTTGTTGCCGCAATTGCGAACGGTCTTCCGCCGCATCACGCTCGTCAGTAAGCAGAAAAACGAACGGTTGACCGTTGATTTTGCGCTTCATTGGAGCAATATCCATACGGGCAGAGAGGTGCAACTGGAGCCGCTCGTAATCATCGAACTTAAGCGCGATGGACTCACCTATTCGCCCATGGCCGACATCCTTCGGCAGTTGCGCATCAAGCCCATGAAAATCTCCAAATACTGCATTGGCACAGCCCTCACTAACCCCGATGTGAAACAAAACCGATTCAAGCAAAAAATCCGAAAAATACAACGAATCCTCACTGATGAAAATACATAACTGCTTATGATTCAAGAAGATATCTATACGATGCAAGACCCGAGTATAGCTCAGGAGTTTGCAGATTACGCCACGGTGCCTACGTTTCTTGGTTCCCCGATTTTTGAAGCCGATAGTGTGCTGAATCTGGTCATTCGCTTTTTGTTTAACCTGCTTGTAGGCTTTGTGTTAGTAAGGCTCGCTTATTATCCCAAAGCCCGCCGCAAAGATTGGTACGTGACGTTTATGCTTTTCAGCAGCACCATGTTCCTCTTGATTTTCCTGATGGAGAACGTGAAGTTGCAGATTGGTTTTACGTTGGGTTTGTTTGCTATCTTCGGCATGATCCGCTACCGCACAGAGGCAGTGCCCATCCGCGAGATGACTTATCTCTTTGTGGTGATTGGCATGTCGGTAATCAATGGTTTGGCGATGACGGTGAGCATCGTGGAGCTGGTGCTTACGAACCTCTTCCTCGTGGGACTCTGCTTTGTGATTGAGCGCTTGGTGGGCAATACGCGGCAAACGTCGAAAATTATTCTTTACGACAAGATTAACCTCATTCAGCCAGAGCATCGCGCGGAACTGATTGCCGATCTCGAGCAGCGGACAGGCATTTGCGAGATTGAGAATGTGGAAATCGGACATATCGATTTTCTTCGCGATGTAGCGTACATCAAAGTGTATTATCAGTTGCAAGATAATGAGCCTTGCACCATTAACGACCAAATCAAACCCAAGTCATGAGAGGATACTGCATTACCAAATGGTTGCTCGTAGTTTTTGCGCTGCTGGCGGTGTCGTTTTCGTTTGCCCAAACGCATCAAATGGAAGCGGGTTACCCTGATACGACCAACTGTCATCAGCTCGAATTGCGGCAGGAGGTTAGTTGGACGAAGAAACTGCCAGCGGGATTCGATATCGGCATTGAAGAGGAGTTGCGCGAGGTGCTCTACAACCCCAACGAAGACCCTGCCGCATTTTTCTCCAAGAGTTACACTACGCTGAATGTAGGATATAAGATGCTCGCGCTTCAGTCGCCCAACACCGGATATAAATACGGCTTGAAGCTCGACTTGGGTTACACGCTGAAATTCAATGCTTACAGCCTTCAGAAAGCGCTTGACAAGGATTATTCTGGTGCGCAGGCAGCCAACGAATGTTTGCAACACAGGCCATACGTTTCGCTGTCGGGCAGCGTGAATTTCGGGCAATGGAAACTGAGTTTGAAAGAGACGTATCGCGTGAATTTTCGGCTCGACTCCGTGATGGTGGCAGATAAATGGAATCCGGCAATACGTGTGGCAGAGAAGAACCCCCATTTGATGGAGCTGAAATCGCGCCTGCGTGCTGACTACTCATTGCTGGGTAAGCCCATCAAGCTGTTTTGCTACGGCGAGGCTACGGCTACGCTCAACGAACCCGATTGCCCTTGGACGGATAGCGAAGGGCAAGCGCTTTACGGCGGACAATATCTGAGGAGCGCAAAGGCGTCAGTAGGCGTAAGGTGGCGAATCGACCAAATGAACGCACTGAGTTTCAGTTATGTATATTATTTCAAGCAAGACAGAGACATCAATATCAACGGCAAAAACAGCAGTAGTAAGCAGAATGTAGAGCTCACGGTGGAGCGCGTGCATACGCATGCTATTGTAATTGCCTACGAAATCAACCAATAATGCAATGGTGGGGTGCACCCCGCCCATAATGATAAAAGAATATGAAGAATCGCTTATTTGTATTAGCAGCGGCTGTATCGGCCGTTTGCATGCTTCTGCTCCCTGCTGAAGCCCTTGCATGGGGGCAAAAAGGACATCGTATTGTCGCGCAAATTGCTTATGATCACTTGAGCCCGGTGGCTCGATGCCGCATCAACAAGGTGCTCGGTGCGCGTGAGGGGGCTGTATATGTAGCCAATTGGGCCGACGAACTGAAGTCTGATACAATCTACAAAGAGTCGGGTGATTGGCATTATCAAGACCTCAACCCCGGTATGACCGATGAGGAGGTGATTGCTACGCTCACCAACTATCCTGCTGAAGGAGGCAACCTTTTCCGCGTGAAAGACAGCCTCATTGCAGAGCTACGTAAGGATAGACATTCAGAGGCCAACCTGCGTTTTATCATTCACTTCATGGGCGACCGTTTCTGCCCTATGCACACGGCTCATCTCGATGATCTCGGCGGCAACAAAGTGAAGATGAAATGGTATGGGCAAAATACCAATCTGCACTCCGTTTGGGATGCGAAAATCATTGATAGTCAAGGCTATTCTTATACCGAATATGCGCGTTATCTCGAAAATAAATACCGCAAGGAGCGTCGCGCTATCATGCAACTTACTGAAGAGGAGATAGTCGTTCAGAACTACCACCTCTGCGATTCAATCTACGCCTATCAAGAGACGTGGAACGGCAATGCATACCATTATGTATATCATTGGATAGACAGCATGGAGCGCCAGCTTTATATCGCCGGCATTCGCCTTGCCATGCTGCTGAATGAGCTGTATTGATATCGTTGCTTATTCTACCACCTCTCCTATGAGCGTGGCAGCTGAGCAGCTGAGAATACGCACATTGACGAACTCGCCAATATGGCGCCCTTTGCGCGGAATAATCACCGTCTTATATTGGCTGGTGCGGCCATACATATCCTCGTGGGAGCGCTTCGAATAGCCTTCTACGAGGATTTCAAATGTTTTGCCGATATCGCGCTTGTTACTCTCGAGTGAGAGTTGATTCTGCAGGGCGATAATCTCGTTGAGCCTGCGCACTTTCTCTTCCTCAGAGATATTGTCAGGCAGGTTCTTCTGCGCAAACGTGCCCGGGCGCTCGGAATACTTAAACATAAAGGCCGTATCGAATCCCACTTCGCGCATCAAGCTGAGTGTTTGAGCATGATCCTCAAGCGTCTCATCGTGGAATCCGCAGAAAACATCGGTGCCGATAGTGGCTTCGGGCAGAATGCGCCGAATGGCTGCGATGCGGTCAAGATACCATTCGCGGGTGTATTTGCGGTTCATCAGTTTGAGGATATGATTAGAGCCGGACTGCACCGGGAGATGGATAAACTTACAGAGATTCGGGTATTGAGCAATCACTTCGAGCGTGCGGTCTGACATGTCCTTAGGATGGCTGGTCGTGAAGCGGATACGCATGCCCGGTACGGCTTTTGCGACTATTTCAAGCAAGGCAGGGAAATCCACTACCGTGCCATCTTCTGCCGTAAACTTATACGAATTGACGTTTTGCCCAAGGAGGGTAAGCTCTTTATATCCGCGCGCTTCCAAATCGTGAATCTCGCTGAGGATGGATTCTACATCTCGCGAGCGCTCGCGACCGCGAGTATAAGGTACTACGCAATACGAGCAGAAATTATTGCATCCGCGCATGATGCTTACGAAGCCAGAGATGGTCTTTCCGATGCGCGCTGGCATGATCTCGCGGTAGGTTTCCGTGGTGGATAAAGTTACGTTGATTGCACGTTCACCCATTTCGCATTGCGCGAGCAAATTCGGAAGATCGAGGTAGCTGTCGGGCCCTGCTACAAACTGCACGCCGTGCTCCGTAAGCAACTCCTCGCCCATACGCTCCGCCATACAACCAATCACGCCGATGGTCTTTTTCTGCTTGAGCCTGCGCTCATCGGCATGAAGCGCCTGCAGACGAGAGAGAATCTTCTGCTCAGCATTGTCGCGAATAGAGCAGGTGTTGAGCATTATCACCTGAGCGTCATCAACCGAGTCGGCTGGTTCGAAGTCAGCTGTCTGCATGATGGAGGCTACCACCTCCGAGTCGGCTACGTTCATTTGGCAGCCGTATGTTTCGATAAAATAGGTCTTCTTCATTGTTTTTAGATTACGAGAAAAAAAGATTCCTCTCATTAGAAAACGTGCAAAATTACTATTTTTTTCTGAAATATCGTGTTTTTTTTGTGAAAAATAACGTTTTTTTCGAGGAAAACGTCAAAAAAGTCACTTTTTTCTTGGTCAATTCAAAAATAAGCAGTATCTTTGCACTCGAAAACAAATAAAATTTTCATAGTTAAGGTTTAGGTTTAATGGCAACGAGAGGCTGGGAAGTTTCTCGTTGTTTTTAGCTCTAAGGCCCTAACATGGAAATTTTCTTTTTGTAAACATAGTTATGAAAAAGAATAAAGATACGAAGTGCCCCATCGATGAGGCGCAGAACGATATCGATCTCACTGACCCTGAAGCAGCTCGCAAAGCGTTCATCGCCAGTGAGATTTTCACAAGAAAATATTAACATGCCCGTTTCCCTAATGGGCACAAATTATTAATACCACGATATGGCAACTATCTACATGACTGCAGAAGGTCTGCAGAAGCTGAAAGAGGAGCTCCAGTTCCTTGAGAGCACGGAGCGCCCGCGCGTGATTCGCGCTATCGCTGAGGCTCGCGAAAAAGGCGACCTGAGCGAGAACGCAGAATACGACGCTGCAAAAGAAGAGCAGAGTAATCTCGAAAGCAAGATCTCTCAGCTCAAAGCACAAATGGCGGAAGCTCGAATCATTGATGAGACCCGCATCAACACCAACGAAGTACAGATTCTCACGAAAGTGAAAATCAAGAACGTTAAGAATGGTGCTACTAAGACATATCATCTCGTTACTGAGGGTGAGGCTGACATTGCTGCCGGCAAATTGTCTGTGACGACCCCTATTGCCAAGGGACTTCTCGGCAAGAAAGTAGGTGATGTAGTGGAGGTAAAGGTACCTGCTGGCATCATGACGTTTGAAATTCTTGAAATTGGACTCTAACTTGAAAGCGAGCACTATGCTCGCTTTTTTGTTACCTAAAAATATCGTATTATGACTCTTTTTACTCGTATTATCAATGGTGAAATCCCGAGCTACAAGGTAGCTGAGGATGACCGCTATTATGCTTTTCTTGACATCAATCCGCTCAAAGCTGGCCATACGCTCGTTATTCCTAAGTTGCCAGAGCCAGAGGCTGACTATATTTTTGACCTTGATGATGACACGCTTCAGGGCTTGATTCTGTTTGCTAAAGACGTAGCACGCGGCATTCAGAAAGCTACTGACTGTAAGCGCGTAGGAATGGCTGTTTTGGGTATGGAAGTTAACCATGTACATATCCATCTTATTCCTCTTGATAAGGAGACGGATATGCTTTTCTCCAATCCCAAACTCAAGCTCAGCTCTGAGGAGATGGCCGAAATAGCCAACTCGATTGCTGTGGCTATTGACGGAGCAGAGTAATATGCTTAGGTGCGCGCTTTAACGATGCGCCAAATTTCTTGAAGGTGGATTTTTCTTCCTGAAACAATTTTTTGAGGTGGGTTTGCGTGCCCCCATTATGTAAAACTATAAACTGAAAATTATGCGAAAACTGTTTTTGATGCTTGTGCTTGCACTTGCGAGCGCAATGCCCATGGCTGCTCAGGTGCAGCAGATTGTAGGCGAATGGATCACGGTAGATGATAAGACCGGCGAACAGCTGTCTGTAGTGAAGATTTTTAAGGCAACGGATGGCTTATATTATGGCAAGATCGTGGAGTTGCTCGTTGGTAACCAAGACGAAAAGTGTGTGGCTTGCACCGGTGCCGACAAAGATAAACCGGTTGTTGGCCTCATAATTATCCGCGGTTTCCAAGAGAAAGATGGCAAACTCGTTAGTGGTGATAAAG
This sequence comes from Bacteroidales bacterium, assembly GCA_022784645.1. Classification (GTDB taxonomy): domain Bacteria; phylum Bacteroidota; class Bacteroidia; order Bacteroidales; family Paludibacteraceae; genus Colicola. The sequence goes on along the minus strand of JALFZG010000002.1, from coordinate 13,975 downwards.
GACGTGTATTGGATCCCGAAAATGGTAAGTTTTATTACGGAAAAATTTGGCTCGAAGATGGGAAATTGATTCTCCGTGGTAGCTTGGATAAGAAGGGTATTCTCGGTCGTTCGCAGACTTGGATTCGTAAGAAATAACCTATCATTGAGAAAGGAAAAAGCTGTCTGATGCAAGTCAGGCAGCTTTTTTTAGTGGAATGTATAGTGAAGGAGTTTTTGGTAGTATGCTATGGTGAATGGCTGCTTTTTATTGAGCGTTTTTATTCCATTTCTTAGCTAAATATTCCTGCTCGGGTTGTCCGGGAGTCGGAATAAGGCGCAGTGTGATTTCTCCTTTTTCTGCTTTTGAGAGAAGGCCGAGTTCGGCGTAATCCATAATAGAAGAATAGCCGCTTCTGGAGATGATGGTGTGTGCGCGCATGAGGTGTGTGCGCATGAGGCCGCTGGATAGGGTCGGAAGGATTGTAATGCCGAGGGATGAACCATTGGCGATATGGAGAGCGGTTTGCGGGCCGCCAATCTTGCCGCGGATGAGCAGCAGACTCTCCTTTTTTTGCTTATATTCAGCTATGAGTTGCTTCTCTAATATGCTTCGATGCGGCTCTAATCCGGATAGGATAGCCACTGCATCGTAATGTTCCGGAGCTTCTTCTGCTGCTTCGTATTCAAACCGCGAAAGTGGCCCTATGAAACGCGCATTATTTGGTAAGGGAGGCGTATGCGAAAGGGCTCCTGAGAGGTTAGATTCGGCTTCGTAATCGGGTATCCAACATGCAGAAAACCTGCGGATAAGGCGAGCATGAAGACGTTGTGCGATAGGTTCCATCCAGCGCAATCCGCTTGGCATAAGAATGCGAATCTGATGGGTGATATAAGCAGTAGTACAGCGGTCAGAATAAAGGCCAGGACGGTTGTCGGAAATAATCAAATCAAATGATTCGCGCTGCAAGATGAGTTGTAATGCTTGTTGATCGGCTTTTGCCCAGATAAACAGTTTGGGCAACATCTTGATTACAGCACCAATCTGCGATTTGCCACTGCTGTAGCGCAATTGAAGCGGTGCAAGGGGATAGGCACGCAATCCGGGAAAGCGCTTGGTGAGCATCATCAGGCTCTCTCCATCGCCGGCAAGCACCACCTCATCGCCCGCCCGCAGGTGGCGAACAATCAGTGGCAGACATCGGCTTGCATGGCCAAGTCCCCAATTGAGTGGTGCGATTAAAATGCGCTTCATTTGCCCGAAATCAGTAGCGAATCAGCAGCTAACCGAAATATTATACCCCTTCGCACGAAGAGGTGCCGCAATTTGATTCATTTCTTCGGGCGAAATTTTCTGGAGTGTTTCTACTGGCGTCTTACGGTCAATCACGTAAATCATAATCATCTCCGGATGAAGTCGATCAACTGCTTGATACCACGCTTCCAATTCTGCGGGGGTAGTGTTGTCAACATGCCCGAGGATATACTGCTCGCTGCGATCAGGATTGGGCTTGCGCACATCACCGCGGAGGAAACAGGTTTGCAGCGTGAATTGGCCATTGAATTGCTCAAGCAGTTCCAGGATTCGGCTTACGGTAAGGTCCTTATTTACGGGTTGATCAATCAATCGCATCGTGTCGTCAATAGCTGAATCAAGTTTGAGAATACGATTGTCAGCCATAAGAAGTGCACGCACCACATCTGGGCGATGCAGCTGAGTAGAGTTGCTCAATACAGAGACTTTAGCGCTTGGGCAATATTGATCGCGCAGGCTGCATGTATCAGCAATAATTCCTTCAAAATCAGGATGAAGGGTTGGTTCACCATTGCCGGAAAAGGTGATTACATCCGGCACAATACCCTCCGTTTGGAGCGCTTTCAGTTTTGCTTCAAGTGCTTCACTTATCATCTCACGAGTGGGGATCTCGGGGTGAATATTGGGGGTATTAAAACCACATTCGCAGTAGATGCAGTCAAACGAGCATAATTTGCTATGCTGTGGCATAACGTTCATGCCGAGCGATACACCCAATCGGCGCGAATGAATAGGGCCGTAAACGATTTCTTCAAAAAGCATAATATATTAGTTTTGTCCGAGTAATTCGCTGATCTGGCGCTTGATTTCGCCGAGTTGCATCTGTGCTCGCATGAGTGCCATCATGTTGGGCTCATCATTAGCACGCGTTGCTTCAGCGAGTTTCGTATCGAGCATGCAGAGGCTGTTTTCTACCGTAGTCAGATGTAGTTCATAGAGCAAATGAACGGTTTGCGTATGAATCTCATTATCTGTAAGCTCATCGGTTGATTCTTTTTCTAATTTTCCACTTACGCTGTATTGGCTGGAAATGAGGTCAGTAGCCAATTTAGAGATATACTGATTTTCGTTTCGAATGAAGCAATGCTCTGCTTTAAAGTCAGGTTCGGCTTTATGGCGATTAAACTCATCGAAAAACGATTGATACAGCGGATTCTCCATCTGGAGCGATGCCGACTGCATGTACATCTGCATGTAGTCGCCTACGAGATACGTATAAATCTGCCCATCCGCACCTTGATATCGAAGCTGACGCTCGCCATATCGTATCAGCATCTGAAGCAGATTACGGCTGTTTTGATCAAGGCGGTCAAATGGTGTATGCAACCCGCCCTCGCTGGATGCGGGAGCTTGTTGCGGCTGAGTAGCAATAGCTATGTCCTGCGTTTCAGCGGGCCTGGGCTCTTCCTTTTTGGTATCTTTCTTGTAAATGCGTTGCCGCTCCTGATTAACGGCTTTCGTGAGCGTAGCCATATCCATATCCATCAGCTGAGCGCAGAGTTTGATGTATTCCCCTTGCAGAATCTTATCGCCAATATATGCGATACTATGAATACTGCTATGAATGGCTTCCGTACGCTTATGGATATCTCCTTGTGCATCAGCCAGCAGGGTGCGTACTTTATAATGAATGAAATCCTCTTCGTGGGTTTGGATATAGTTTACAAACTCTTCTGCGGTATGCTTTCTTGCAAACGAGTCGGGGTCGTCGCCATCGGGGAAAAGCATAACTTTGACGTTGAGCCCCTGCTCTAAAAACATGTCGATACCGCGGAGCGAAGCATGTACACCCGCTGCATCGCCATCGTAGAGGATGGTTACGTTGTCCGTAAACCGATGAATCAAGCCAATTTGCTCTTTGGTGAGGGATGTGCCACCACTGCTGACTACGTTTTCGATACCTGCTTGCGACATTGAGATGCAGTCCATCTGCCCTTCTACCAGGTAACATTTCTTGGCACGCACAATCGCATGTTTGGCTTGAAAAATGCCGTATAGCTCACGCCCTTTGGTATAAACGAGCGATTCAGGGGAGTTGACGTATTTCCCCACATTGTCTTTCTTCACCAAGATGCGGCCAGCAAAACCGATATGCTTGCCGGAAATGCTGAAGAACGGAAAAATCACTCGATCATGGAAGCGGTCATATAAACGTGTCGGCTGGTTTTCGTCACCCGAACGTCCGCACAATCCTGTGCCGATTCGGCTCTCCGGATCGTTGCAGAGATATGCGTCTTTGAAGCCTTGCTGCTTAGCGTCTTTGGTGAGCGGATTGCCCTTTGCCGGACAATATCCCAATCCGAATTTCCGAATCGTCTCATCGCGAAGCCCGCGCTCGTGGAAGTAGCTCAAACCGACTGCCTGTCCCTCATCGGTGTTCCAAAGTTGGTCTTGAAACCATTGAAAAGCCCAGTCGTTGACTACGAACATACTCTCGCGGTCGTCATGCACTTGCTGCTCTTCTTCCGTCAGTTCGCGCTCCTCTATCTCGATATGGTATTTTTTGGCAAGCAATCGGAGCGCCTCAGGATAAGAGCATTGCTCCATCTCCATGATGAAACTTACCGAATGACCGCCCTTTCCGCAACCGAAACATTTGTAGATATTGCGCGAGGGGCTGACCGAAAAAGAGGGCGTTTTTTCGGTATGAAACGGGCAGAGCCCCCACATATTGGTGCCCCTTTTTTTCAGATTTACATAATCGCCTACTACCTCTTCGATTTTGGCAGCATCGTATATGCGGTCAACGATTTCGCGCGGAATAGCCATAATACTTCGTTAAAAATTCCAGAGATAGATTCCTAATTTGAGCGACCACTGATCCTGACGTCCTTTTCGGTTGAATTCGTAAGTGGAAATGGAGTGGTTAAAATAGCGGTCGTTATACGGATTGCAAATGCCAAAATCATATCCGCCCCGCAAATAATACTGCTTGTATTGGAAGCCGGCACCTACGCCCCACGTCACATTAAAGCGGTGGTAATCATATACGCCATCACCATCTATGTCTGTGGTTTTAGAATAGAAATCTTTACTGCTGCTGGTTGTTTCTTCCTTAAACGTAGAAGGATTGATATCTCTTACGCTGGTGCGTTGATTAAACGCCAATCCCATTTGCAGCGTGGGGCCTGTATAAAGGATTAGATATGTTTGTTTGGCAATTTCAAACTTATACTGCCAATCAATCGGCAACTCAATCTGATGATAATAGATGTCCGTTTTCGTCTTTTTGATCGTGCTATTTGGGGTATCTGTCCATTTGCCTTGGCTTGAACCGAACGTGTAATTGAGTCCGAGTTGCATACCGAATCCTTTGATAAACGTGGTTTCATACACGAATCCCACCTTCAGACCATACGGCCGCGTAACTGCGCTCAAGGTGGAATCCATTACACTGCTTCGCTCGCGGAGCGGGTTGGCAGAAAAGCCGACATTCAAACCGATGTGATGCGTTCCTGCGCCATCCGTAAAATCAAAACCCTGCGCGAAAGCTCCCGAGCAGAGAGCTAAAAACAGGAATAAAATGCTATATTTCTTCATAATTGGTAGTTATTTATTCTTTATTCTTTGTTTTCTTTTTCTTGCGGTCTTTGTCGCGCCCCTTCTTATCTTTGGTGCGTGCTTCTGCTTTCTGCTCTGGAGAGGCTTCCGTAATCTGTCCGTTTCGGGGCGTTCGAGCATCTTTGCGGAATACATCATCGGGGAAAAGCGGCCGCTCGGCTCCTGCCCAAAAGAATCCGGAAAGATGCGTCTGCTCCTCGGGCAGATCTTTGAGCGGGAAGGCAGTGCCCACGGGCTTGGAGAGGAAAACGGCACGATCCAAAGCGCCATCATTAAAGTAGAAACGTGCTTTGGCAGATGCCACTTTGTTGAATGCTACAAACGCACTGTCTTCTTCTTGCGGGAAAACGCCGGCTTCTACACCCCCATCCATATCGAGCTGACGAAGCTCCTGATTTTCGATATAGGCAATCATCTCTTGCCCGGAAATCTGATTGTAATAGATGGGGTGCTTCATTTGGATAATCATCGCATTGCCTGTGCCGGTAAGGTGATCAGCCTCGTTGTCTTTCATGTAGATATCTATCATGTCGGCCGACACTTGCTGATCATCGCTCCACATAACGGGCGTGCCGTAAAGGCTGAGGATCGAGTCACGGCTGTTGTATCGGCTGGAGTCGCACACCGCTTGCATGTCCTCTCTATAAATACGTACGCCATGGCGCGCGCGTATCTGCCTGTATGCGGTATCGCGCCAGAGCGTGTCGGGCGCAGGCAGCACCATGACCGTATCGGGTGGCTGCCATGTGAGGATGCTGTCAATCAGAATGGAGTCACGCGCTACGATGCTTCTTACGGAATCGTGCTGGATAATCTCGCCCACGGCTTTGTAGGCAATCTCTTCGGTAAAAAGCGTATCGCCATGCATGTAACTGAAAGCCGTAGAGTCTGACCAATCCACCATCAAGGCGGAGTCGGTAGCAAAACCGATGTTGTTGCCTTTCTCTGTTTCCTCCCACATTTCGCCATAATGCCCATATAGCGTGATATGATCGGCTGAATCCACAAACTCGATATGCCCGATTGCGCGCCCGAAACCGAGTTGTTTGTCGTAATAAATCGTGTCGCCGGTCATCGTATTGCCATCCGTATGAACAATGAGCGAATGCTGAAGCAGCTCCGATTGCTCCGTCTGCGTGTTGTACCACCCTAACGTCGTGTAGATGGTGGTCTCTTCTTCGTAAATGATTGTGGTAGGACCCACGATATCCGATATGTTTGTACTGGTGTTGTACTTGAGCGTATCGGCATCCATCACGAATTTATCATTCTTCAAATGCACATCACCTCGGAAGAGCGCTTGATTGTCGTGAGAGGTGTATTGCCCCCAAATCGAAGTGAGTGTGTTAACCGAATCAACGATTTGTCCGCCCGTGTAATACCACGCGAGGTCATTCGCGCGATCGTAATTGAGCGAGTCGGTAGTGAGCGTTGTGGATTTATCTTCGAGTTTGACGTGGTAGCGCATCTTGGCAAAACGCGTATTGCCATCGTAAAACAGTTTATCGCAATAGCCAAACAGTGTATCGCCTTGCACGAACCGCACATGGCCGAAAGCATCGAGCGAGTTACTGCTTTCGTAGAAATAGGCAGAGTCGCAATACATCAGCGCATCATCGTGGCGGAAGCGCACATTCCCCTTGAGTATTTGCGCATCGGGGTGGCGCTCCTCATCAAAGATGAGCGTCTCTGCCTGCTCCAAATAGACCATCGTCTCGGACTCCGACCATGCAACCGCAATCCCGAGCAGACATAATGATAGTATTGCAAACCCTTTCTTCACGCTGATAATCTGTTATTTAACCCAACCGGGGAACTGAAAATCGCATCCTCGCCAGTTCTCGTCGATATGAACGTAAATCTCCTGTTGCTTCTTCTGCACCCAAGCTTTCAGGAGTTCCTCACTCTGCTTCTGCACGAGCAACTGACGAACAACCTGATAATCGTCGGTCAGATTGGCTTTATGTGCTGCCACCTTGGTTTTCAGTTTCACAATAGCTACCACCTCGCGATTCTTCTGAGGGTCCATCATCACGAAGGGCTTGCTGATTTCGCCAATGTTCATGCTGTAAATCTGCTTGGCTACCTCGGGAGGCAAATCTTGATACTCGAACTTCGAAGCACCCGTCTGCTCGTTCATCATCAAGCCAGCGTTGAGGGCCGTGTTCTTATCTTCTGAGAAATAAGAAACAGCCTGTTCGAAAGTGGCCTTACCCGAACGAACAACATCGGCAATCGAGTCTAATCGACTGATAGCCTTCACCTTATCATCGCCCGATATTCGCGGACGCATCAAGATGTGGCGGCAGTTGATGCGGTCGCCTTTCTTCTCTATCAGCTGGATAATATGGTAGCCATATTCCGTTTGCACGATGCGACTTACTCGCCGAGGGTCATTGAGGTTAAACGCCACTTCGGCAAACTCCTTCACGAGTTGCCCACGGCCAACAAAACCCAGTTCGCCACCATGTTTGGCTGACTCCGTATCCTCCGAATACAAGCGAGCCAACATCGCAAAATCGGCATTGCCGCTATTTACGCGCTCCGTAAACTCACGCAAACGAGACTTCACGCGCTCAATCTCCTCTACCGGCACTTTCGGCTCAAAACTCAGAATCTGCACCTCTACTTGTGCTGGGATCATCGGCAGTGAGTCTTCCGGCATCGATTCATAGAATCGGCGAATCTCTGCTGGGGTGGGTTTAACGTTTTCCGTCAGTTTGGCTTGCATCTGCTGGATAATCATCTGGTTGCGCACCGAAGTCATCAGCTCCTCGCGAATTTCGGTGGTCGTTTTGCGGAAATACTCCTCCATTTTCTCCTTCGAGCCGATTTGGTTGAGGTAAAAATTGATTCGGGCATCCACCTGATGGCTCACCGTTGATTCGTTAGCCTCGATAGAGTCGATCTCTGCCTGATGCAGATAGAGTTTCTGAATGGCGAGTTGCTCGGGAATAACGCAATACGGGTCGCCGGGAATGGGCATTCCTTCGTATTGCGCACGCAAGCGCTCTTCTTCCACCTCGCTGCGGAGGATAGCTTCATCGCCTACCACCCAAATCACTTCGTCAATCACGTTGTCCTGTGCAATGGCTGCTGCTGAAACGAGCAACATCGCCAGGATAGCACTTTTCATTTCCATATTTTTGTTACTAATAATTCATTTGTTTATCAGCTGAAACACCTATTCTCGTTTAATGCGGAATAGTTTTTCAGCTTCTTCATACAGTGCATCTTTCTGCTGCTGAATGAAGTCCGTTCGGCGTTCGGCAAGCATCAGTTTACGGATTTCCGGTTCAGCGAGCTCAAGCGGCATCTGTTCGCCGGGGAGACGCTTGTCGGTAATCTGAAGGATATAAACCTGCGTGCTGTCAGTCACTTCGATTTGCTGCTTGCTGCTGAGCGAAGCATTGAGCGCATCTTCGGCTATCGGCATCTTGAGCATAATCTGATTGCTCGTTTTCCAGCGGTCAACAAACAGCTCATAGCCGGTGGCATACTGATAGGCGTACTTCTCGATTTTCTCGATCTCCTGCATCGGATGCTGGAGCCATCCCTTAAGTTTCTGGAGATTAGGAGCCCCTTCGGGAATGGTAAGGATAACGCCCTGTACAAGCGAAGTATGCAACCTGAAAAGCTCCGGATGCTTCTCGTAATACGCTTGAATGGTATCCATGTCGAGCGTCTGATCCATCTTGCTGTTTACGAGCTTATCTTCGTAACGCTTCACATAGAGTTGTCGCCTGTACGCCTCTACCAATTCCTCAATCTCAGGGTCTTTGAACTTCGATGCCTTGTCGTAAAAAAGCACATCGCCTGCCCACTGACGGATATACGCATCTGCCAGCAGCGCAGAGTCTTCGGGCGTACTCGCTTGGCGCGTCAGCTCATCGAGTTGCGTATGGCTCAGCGTCTGACCGCCTAAGCTCACAGCTACATCGCCGGTTTGCTGCTTCCGCTGGAAGGATGAGCAAGCGCAAAGAGCACAAGCCACACATACTATTATTGCACGTTGTTTCATATCCGTTATTCGATTCAAAAACCTTGCCAATCGTGTTGCTTCACCACGTTATCAAACGCAATTGCTTCTTTTAGGATCGCTTCGATATCGCATAACTTCACCTGATTGGCGGCATCGGAGATGGCGCGATCAGGATCAGGATGCACCTCCATAAAAAGCCCATCCACTCCTACAGCCAATGCAGCACGCATCAGGTAGCGCACCATCTCGCGGTTGCCCCCCGTTACACCCTGTTGGCTGCTGGGTTGCTGCACGCTATGCGTAGCATCGAACACCACCGGATAGCCCAACTTGCGAAGCGAAACGAGGCTCGTCATATCTACGATCAGATTGCCGTAACCGAAACTCGTTCCGCGCTCGGTGAGCAGGATGGCGTTGTTACCCATCTGCTGACATTTGCGGATAGCGCCTTGCATATCCCATGGCGCCATAAACTGCCCTTTCTTCACGTTCACCACTCTGCCCGTACGAGCTGCGGCTTGAATGAGATCGGTTTGGCGAGAGAGGAAAGCGGGAATCTGCAGAATGTCCGCCACTGCTGCCACTTTGTCGCATTGCCATGTCTCGTGTACATCGGTCAGAATGGGTAAGCCGAACGTGTCCTTCACCTCTTGTAAGATGCGGAGCCCTTCACTCATGCCTACGCCTCGAGCCGAAGTGGTGGTGCGGTTGGCTTTGTCAAACGATGACTTGAAAACGAGATCAATGCCGAGCCGCCCGCAAACCTCTTTGAGGGTGCCGGCGGTCTCCATCACGGTCTCTTGATTTTCAATGGCGCAAGGACCTGCTATCAGGAAAAAGCGCGTTTCTCTTCTGTCAAAAAGCATGTTGTATGATGGGTTAGCGTCCCGCATGGAGACATCACTTCACGAATCCCTTCAGATAGCCGATATCGAAGCGGCTTTCGCTGGCCTTGCCTTCGGGTGCAAACGAGAGGCAGGTGAAATGGAGCGACTGTCCGGGAAGCGGGTTCTTTGCGCGGTGAATCTCCATATTGTTAAGCGTCCAAACAATCTCCTGGCGGTTAACGTTTACGGTCAGAATCATCCAATCGTTGGCTTTGATGCCCTTGATCACCTCGCGCTCAGAGCCGTTTTTATCGGTGAGACCAACCACCAGATTCTTGCCGTTGTAGTGGAACAGCTCAATCACGGGGAATGTATCTTCGCCTACCAGATAAACGCCACTATGGCACTTACCCGTTGCGCGCACCTTAGCGATGAACTTGCCAATCGGCTGGCTGAACGCATCGCCCGAGTTTACAACAGCCGAAGTGTACATGTAATCGTGCATCTTGAAGCCCTGCTTAGCATCCCATGCAGGAGCGCTCACGCGTTCTTTCTTGGTGAAGATAGAGAGAATGCCGTTGCGGATGGAGATATTCTTCTCGCCCATGTAAGCCAATGCCTCGCCGATATAACTGAAGTTCGTTTTCAGCCCTTTCTGCTTAAACCAGAAGCCGGCTTTCATGTCGTTTTTCTCGAGGTTGGAGTCGTTGAATTCGGTTTCCCATACTTTCTTCCACGATTCGATTTCCTCTATTTCGCGGATGTCAGCATTGAGCATGAAAGCGATGCCGGAAGTCTTCTTGAGGGCAGCCAAACGCGTCTCTTTCTGCGCTTCGTCGGAGCCCTGCCAAGCGCCTTTCTCCTTGCTGGCTTTGAGCTCCTCTTTCTTGGCAATGAAGAGCGGGCTGCTTACTTCGCGTTCGAGCGCGAGGTACTCTTTGTAGGTCTCCGATGCTTCAATCTCGCGGTAGCGCTTAGCGTCGGCTAACTTTTGGGCGTTGTACTTTTCTGCTTTTTCGGCGTTCATCAGTTTGCCGAAGATGCGTGCAAAAAACAGATTCATAAAATATCGTTTTAAAAATGAATAATATACATGAATGATTAGGAGCTGGCTGCGAATGCCATAATTGAAGATTAAGCATCAATCTTCGCATAGGTGGCATTCTGCTCAATAAACTCACGTCGCGGAGCTACCTCATCGCCCATCAGCATAGCGATGGTGCGGTCGGCCTCAGCTGCGTTTTCGATAGTCACCTTCTTGAGCATTCGGCGCTCAGGATCCATGGTCGTCTCCCAGAGTTGCTCGTCAGACATCTCACCCAGACCTTTGTAGCGTTGCGTCTTGATCTGACGTTCGTCGCCTCCGGCATATTTCTGAATGAAGTCAAAACGCTGCTGATCGTTCCAGCAATACTCCGAATAGTTGCCTTTGGAGCACTTGTAGAGGGGTGCCATCGCGATATAGAGGTGACCTTGCTCCACGAGCGCTTTCATGTGGCGGAAGAAGAAGGTCATAACGAGCGTAGCGATATGCGCACCATCCACATCGGCATCGGCCATGATAATCACTTTGTGGTAACGAATCTTGCTCAGGTTGAGTGCCTTGGGGTCCTCCGGCGTACCAATCGTTACGCCCAAAGCCGTAAAGATATTCTTGATTTCTTCGCTTTCAAACACCTTATGCTCCATCGCTTTCTCAACATTGAGAATCTTACCGCGGAGCGGGAGGATAGCTTGATGGAAACGGTCTCTTCCGGTCTTGGCCGTACCGCCTGCAGAGTCACCCTCCACGAGGAAGAGCTCGCATTCAGCAGGGTCTTTGCTCTCGCAGTCTGCCAACTTACCGGGCAGCCCACCGCCACTCAGAGGCGACTTGCGCTGTACGTTCAAGCGCGCGTTGCGAGCTGCGATACGAGCTTGAGCGGCCAGCACCACTTTCTCTACAATGCGGCGAGCATCATCCGGATGCTCCTCCAAGTAGTTCGTGAGCGCCTCACCTACGGCCTGATTCACCATGCCCGATACCTCAGAGTTGCCCAATTTGGTCTTCGTCTGACCCTCAAACTGCGGCTCGGCTACCTTTACTGAGATCACGGCCGTCAAACCCTCGCGGAAGTCATCGGGGTTAACGAGACTCTTGCCTTCTTTGTCACGCAGTTTGCTCTTCTCAAGCAACTTGCTCTCCTCGGCATATTTGTTCATCACACGCGTGAGGGCCGCACGGAAACCTGCCACATGCGTACCACCCTCGATGGTGTTGATATTATTCACGTAAGAATGTACGTTCTCCTGGAAATCGGTATTGTAGATCATCGCTACTTCCACCGGTGTGCCGTATTTCTCGGTATTCAGATGGATAACCTCTGAAATGAGCGGGTTGCGGGTGCTGTCGATATACCGCACAAACTCGCTCAAGCCTTTCTCCGAATAGAACGTCTCGCGTTTCCATTCGAAGGTGGGTTTAACCTCCTTGCCATCTTCGTCGTAAGTCGGTTTGGCTTTCTCGCGAAGGTCGGTCAGGGTGATGCGAACACCAGCGTTCAGGTATGCGAGCTCGCGCATACGGTCGGCTAAGCGGCTCCACTGATAGATCGTCTCTGTGAAGATCGTGTCATCGGGCCAGAACTGAACAGTCGTACCCGTGCCTTCCTCATCGGTGTACGTGCCTACCTCATGCACTTCGCAGGTAGGTTTGCCCTTGGCGTATTCCTGCATATACACCTTGCCATCACGCCTTACTTCTACATGCATCTTCGTTGACAATGCGTTTACGCAACTTACACCTACACCGTGCAAACCGCCCGACACTTTGTAAGAGTCTTTGTTGAATTTACCGCCGGCATGCAAAACGGTCATTACCACTTCGAGCGCGCTGCGATGCTCTTTCGGGTGCATATCTACCGGGATACCGCGGCCATTATCCTGCACCGTGATGCTGTTGTCTTCGTTGATGGTTACCTCGATATGATTGCAGAAACCCGCGAGCGCTTCGTCGATTGAGTTGTCCACAACCTCATATACGAGGTGGTGAAGTCCTTTTACAGAGATATCACCGATGTACATGGCAGGGCGTTTACGCACTGCCTCAAGGCCTTCCAGTACTTGAATACTTTCCGCACCATAATTTTCTTGTTCTGCCATAAATGTATATTGTTTTATTTGATTTAATTGGTAGGTAGGAATATTGTCGAAATTCCTGTAATTGTGAATATCGTTGTTTGTAAAACGCAAAATCGCATGCAAAGGTACTAATTATTTTTTACATACGCAAGTGCGCACGTGAGAAAAATCTTCGAAAATGCCGCAAATCGCCTAAAATAGCCCTCTCCTGCCATTTCCTGTTTTTCCGACCCCCTGTCGATTTTCATCTCTCACTGCGCCATATCGCCTGATTTTGTCTTGTTCGAAAATGATGGACGCTAAAAAAATCCACGCAATTGAGAAATAGCCCGATAATGACCCCGCAAAGGCGATTTACGATTAGTAGAGCGTACGAAATATGCACGTGAGGGCCGCTGAACGGACTCAAACAGATGGATAAAACGAGTGAGATATATTATTAAATTTTTCAAAAAACTGCTGTTTTTGCAATCTGTGCATTACAAAATTAAGAGTTTTTGCCGTTTTTTAGCATTTTTCTCTTCAAAAATTTGGTCATATTGCAGAAAAGCAGTAATTTTGCATCGTGTTTTTCATGGTATTAGATTTAAGGTTAAGTAAAGATTGGGATGTCGAGATGACATCCTTTCTTTTTTTTACCCTCTTCCCCACTCTCTTTTGGACCGCCCTCCGGGCTTTTAAAACGGCCTCCGGCCTATTGGAACTGCCTTCGGCCCCTGGAACGCGCCTTGGCGCACTTGGAACCATCTGGAACTATTTGGAACGGCCTTTGGCCAATGGAACGCCCGAAGGGCTACTGAAACGCGCAAAGCGCTAATGGACCGCCCGCAAGGCTCTCTTGCGGTCCTTGTATTGTTCGTTGGCAGGACGGGATAAATCCCTATACTATCTCCGTCCTATTATCCGCTGGAACGCGCGAAGCGCAAATGGAACGGCCCTTGGCCAATGAAACGGCCTTCGTCCTATTATTTTTATGTGCGTGAGTCGAAAGAGGAGGAAAACCCCATCGGCTGACTGTAAGCTTAATCTTTTGGGATTTTCCATATACTGTTATTATTTGTCTATCTGTTATTATTTCAATGTTATCACTACATTCATTTCTCTATCTCTTTTAGTAAAAACTCTTGAAGGGCCTTTTTGTCAGGCAACGAAAGCATATAGGTGGACACAAACAGGTCGTTGTCCATTCCTG
>JALFZG010000074.1 GCA_022784645.1 Bacteroidales bacterium | reverse complement strand
CCAAGAGGTAGATACGGTGCGCGATCAAGATGATCCGAAATCGATTGGGCAGATGGAGAAAGTGCTCATCGGTTTGGGATTCGTGCGCACGGATTTCGACCGGCCCTGTTCGGAGTTTTCTGGAGGCTGGCGAATGCGAATTGAATTGGCGAAAATCTTGCTGCTCAAGCCCGATTTACTGCTGCTCGATGAGCCTACCAACCACCTCGATATTGAGTCTATACAATGGTTGGAACAATGGTTGCTGCAGAGCGGTAGTGCTGTGTTGTTGGTAAGCCACGACCGAGCATTTTTGGATAATGTTACGAACCGAACGATAGAAATCAGTCTTGGACGCATCTACGATTATCAGGTGAGCTACACGCAGTTTATGCAACTTCGCAAAGAGCGCCATGAGCAGCAGGTGAGAGCCTATGAGAATCAGCAAAAGATGATTCAGGAGACGGAGGAGTTTATCGAACGTTTTCGCTATAAACCTACCAAAGCCGTACAGGTACAAAGTCGCATCAAGCAGCTCGAGAAACTGGAACGATTGGAGGTGGACTTGGAAGATAACAGTCGTCTGCGGCTGAAATTTCCTCCCGCCCCTCGGAGTGGCGATTACCCGATTATCGTTGAGGATTTGGGCAAAGCGTATGGCGAGCATCAGGTGTTCGACCATGTTACCTTCACTATTCGCAGGGGCGAGAAAGTGGCGTTCGTTGGCAAAAACGGAGAAGGCAAATCGACCCTCGTAAAGTGCATCATGCAGGAGATTCAAGATTACACTGGCACGCTGAAAATCGGGCACAATGTGAAGATTGGCTATTTTGCTCAGAATCAAGCCTCGCTCTTGGATGGCGAACTGTCGGTTTTCGATACGATTGACCGTGTAGCCGTAGGCGATATCCGCACGAAAATCAAGGATATCTTGGGGGCGTTCATGTTTGGAGGCGAAGCCAGCGAAAAGAAAGTGCGTTTTCTTTCGGGTGGCGAGAGAAGTCGATTGGCGATGATTCGTTTGCTTCTTGAGCCTGTCAATCTACTCATTCTCGATGAGCCCACCAACCATCTGGACATGCGCTCGAAAGACGTACTGAAAGAGGCGCTGATGGAGTTTGACGGAACAGTCATTTGCGTGAGCCACGATCGCGATTTTCTTGCCGGATTAGCGAGCAAAGTGTATGAATTTGGCGATGGAAAAGTGCGCGAACATTTAGGCGGAATCTACGATTGGTTGCGATATAAAAAGGCGCAAATAGAAGATGCCGACCGCTCAATCGATATGGTGCTCCGAAGCGGACAAGCATCCAAACAAACCGCTTCGCAAGAAAGCGTACCTACTGCCGGGAAATTGGATTATGCCGCGCAAAAAGCCAAAGCTGCTGAACTTCGAAAAGCAAAAAAAGCGGTGGATGAAGCCGAGGCGGATATCGCAAAAATGGAAAACGAGATTGCCGAAATGGAACGTTTGTTGGCAGAGCCCGGCAACCAAACGCAAGAGCGTTTCACCCAATACGAGCAACTCAAGCATAGATTAGAGCAACGAATGTATGAATGGGAATTGCTATCAGAGCAACTCGATTCATTAAATACATAACATTCAGCTATGGATGAAATTATAGATTATATCAAGTATTTCCTAACCTACGGCCAGGAAACAGTAGCTCAGCAGATTGGATACACATCTGATGAGCTCGCTTGGCAGCACTACAAAGTGGTAGTAGTGCCCGGTAAAAATATCCTCACAGGGGCACGTAAAGAATGGACCGAGCCCGACTTTCATATCTCCCCAACGGCAGAAAAGCAAGGAGAATATGTAGATGAGTTTGGCGACAGAATGGGTGGCACGTGGGTTATTCAGGAAGATATCATCTATAATACGTTTTATCTCATCTCGCTGGCCGGAGAAACGCATCAAGAAGACTTGCGTGAGGGCAAAAATCCGGCAGAATGGACAGACGCTCATGGCAGAGTATCCTCTCAACATTCGCCCATCGGCAAGCAAGGATTGGCATTGATTCCCGTAATCGATGAGTATGCTCGAATGCTTTGCAAACTGCTTTCCGCCCCCCTTCCGGAGAAGCAGTTTTCGAGGATAGTACTCACGCACGATGTAGATACCATCTGCCACTACCGTCATCTGAGGGGATTCTTAGGAGGCATCCGCAGAGGCCATCTGAAAGCCGCTCTTGCTGCCCTATCCAGTCCAGAACACGATTCGGCTTATACGTTCCCCTGGCTGATTGACCAAGATAAGAAACTTCCTCAAGCTGAGAGTTTATACTTCTTCAAAGCCGGCCGCGGGAAAGGACATGATTACCCGCAATACGAACTCGGAGGCAAGGATTTCTGCCACTTGGTTTCGTACCTGAGCAAGTCCGGCGCTCGATTCGGCTTACACAGCTCATACGAAGCTGCAGGGTTGATAGAGGAGGAATCCAGCGAAGAAGGAGCTGCAGCCATCATTTTCCAAGAAAAAGAGCGACTGGCTCGCCACCTTCAAGCATTGGATATTCCTGCAGATAACCTCCCCAATCGTTGGCATTATCTGCGTATGTTATCCCTCAGCAGTTTGCGCGCGCTTGAAGACGCAGGCATAACGGATGACTACACGGTGGGTTGGGCAGACAATGTTGGGTTCCGATTGGGCACTACTCGTCCGGTTCGCTGGATTGACCCCATCCGAATGCGGCTCACAAATCTGATCCTCCATCCGCTCACAATAATGGATTGCACGCTCACCAACGAATGCTACATGAATATCCAAAATGAAGAAGAAGCATTCTATATGTGTCAGCAAGTTATGGATAAAGTACGCAAACATGGTGGCGAATTGGTGCTCCTTTGGCACAACAGCAATATTACCGAGGACACCTATCTCAAAACGCTATATGCTGACATCATCGATTATCTGAATCAAACAACGCATTGAAACGAAGATTACTCATAGTATGTGACCCCTACGGAAAGCCAAGTTTTGGTCCCCGTATTCGATACCTTTCGGATTATCTCAATCGGAAAGGTTGGGAGATTGATGTATATACTGAGCAATGGGACGAACTCTGCTTCGAGCACGCCTACCCTATTACCGAGATAGCCATCTATCGCGGTCAAAGAGGAAGCTTGCTCTATAAAATCGATTGGACGATCAAATCTATTTGGAGCCTGCTCACGGATTGGAAAAACCGCTATTTCTGCCGCAGAGTAAGGAAGTTGACGCAAGGTAAAACGTTCGATGCCATCTTGTGCACTACGTTTTCCACCTTCCCCCTTCCTGCTGCTCAAGCATTGGCTTCTGCAATGCGATTGCCGCTATATTGCGACCTCCGCGATATCGATGAGCAAGTGGGTGGAACGCAATATCAGCAACATCGCAATTGGTGGGCCCTTCCTTTCCGGAAATGGTATAGCGCTGTGCAGATACGCAGAAGAAACAACGCTATCCGGCAAGCGAAAATGCTCACTACCGTATCGCCTTGGCATGTGGATTTTCTGAAGCAGTTTCATCCATCGGTGCACTTGATTTACAATGGTTTCGACCCATCTATTCACTATTTTAAGCCGATATCTACAGAGCGTTTTATCATCAGTTATTTGGGGCGCCTATACGAGCCTACTTCGCAAGACCCAACGCTCTTGATGCAAGCGCTTGGAGAAATTGCTCATGAGATGCCGAAATTGCAGCTGCTTATTCATACCGACGCCAACGGACAAGAGCGATTGCGAAACATGACGACAAAGTATGGCGTAAAAGCTGATATTCATGGCTATGTATCGATTGATGAGGTTCCGGAACTGTATCGCAAGAGCAGCATCTGTTTGGTCTTCTCCAACAAAGCAACAGGAGATGGGCCGAAAGGCATGATGACCACAAAATTCTTTGAGATTGCAGGCTCAGAAAAACCGCTTTTGCTCGTTCGCTCTGACGAAGCACATTTGGCAGAAGCCATTCGTAATACCAATACCGGATTGGCTGCGGAAAACAAAGAGGAAATCATCCGATTTATCCGCGAAAAATATAGCGAATGGCTGCAGCATGGTTTTACGCATCAACCCATTAACAAAGACGCGGTATCGCTTTTTAACAGAGAAGTAGAATCCGCACAATTCGAGCAATTGCTGCTTTCGTAAACGACACATTTTGTAAAAACAAAAATATTTTTTTCGGAAATGGTAAGCATCGTCATACCCATCTATAATTCGGCTCCATATCTGAGCGACTGCCTTGCATCTGTACGCAAGCAGACGTTAAGCGATTGGGAAGCGATTATGATAGATGATGCGAGCACGGATGAGAGCGCACAAATAGCAGCATCCTACTGCGAGCAAGATCAGCGTTTTCGCTTGCTCCATCAGCCGCATAACATGGGGCAATCGGCAGCGCGCAATCGTGGATTGCAGCAAGTCAAGGGCGAATACCTGCTTTTTCTGGATTCCGACGACAGGCTCTCGCCCGATTATATTGAACAAATGCTTAGCCATATTGGCGATGCCGACTTGCTCCAAACCGGCTATAAGAGAGTTAGTCTTGATGGTACCATCACCGAAGAAAAATGCCCTTCATGGCATCGTCGCTACGTATTGATATCCCCCTGCATGCGCTTGTATCGCACTACTTGGCTGCGAGAAAAAGGCATCTTGTTTGAGGAAGGAATGATATACGAAGACGTGCTCTTTTCGGCTCGAATATGGAAAGCAAAGCCCAAGATTCGAGTGCATCAATACACCGGTTATTTCTACCTCATCAATCCGCATTCCACAACATCTGAGCAGCATGATACTACGCGCATTTTTCATGAACTGCGGATGCTCGGAATACACCCCTTACAATTCAACGCCTTGAGGATTCGCCTCCGCGCGCATTTTATTAAAGAAAAATTCTTACAACAATGAAACACATACACATTTTGAGTCTGCTTGTATGTCTAACAGTTGCTCCTTGGGCATCTGCCTCGACCTACTATGCTGCTCCCAATGGCAACGGAAATGGCAACTCGTATGCCACACCATGCTCGTTTTCTGATGGCTTGAAAAAATTGTCTTTACCGGGTGATACCCTCTATCTTCTTGACGGACAATACGATCTCGGGAACACCAAACTGCCATCGATCTCAGGCAATGCCACAGCCAATATCGTGATCTCCGGCTACCCAGGCGAATTGGCTATTCTTGACTTCCGCTCAACCCCTTACGGCACACGCGGATTGCAACTCACGACCAATAATCAGTACATACATATCAAGGATCTCACCCTCCGCTATTCGGGCAAAAACAACCTCTACAACGAGGGCAGTTACTGCACCTTCGAGCGGCTCGATATTTATGGTTCATCTGATACGGGTTGTCAAATGAAGAAGGGTGGCCATAACCTCATCAAAAACGTAGATTCGCATGATAATTTTGACTACAAACAGATGCGAACGGGCGAAAACGGCGAGGAATTGGCAGACTTTGGCGGTAATGCAGATGGCTTTGCTGACAAGCAATTTACCGGCCCAGGCAACCATTATATTGGCTGCCGCGCATGGAATAATTCGGATGATGGATGGGACTTTTTCCAGCGTGTCACGCAAGGAAATGAGACCATCATTGAAGACTGCATCTGCTACCAAAATGGTCCTGCTTCGTATAACATGACCAATCACCCGCGTTATAACACGGATAAGAGTTGGTTTGATGCACGCAATGGCACGACCATTACCGACCGCTATGGCAACACGATCACCATCTCAATGGCGCAATACCCCAACTTAGGTAACGGAAATGGATTCAAATTGGGTGGAGCAAAAACGGCTCACGACGTATTGATTCATCATTGCCTTGCAGTTGGCAATACTGTGAAGGGATTTGACCAAAACTCCGATGGGGGCATAATGAAAGTGTATAACAACACAGCCTTGCTCAATGGTCAGAACTATGGTTTTTACAATACCGAATGCGGCACGCTTTATATCCGCAATTGCGTGAGTCTCAATTCGTTGAGCGGCAATCAGCTCACCGTAAAAACCGTTTCTGCCAATGATCACAACAGTTGGTCGAATGGTTTCTCTTGCTCGGCTGCCGATTTTCAATCCGTAGATTCAACGTTGGCATTGACGCCTCGTCAGTCGAATGGTGAACTCGCCATTACGTCGCTTATGCGCTTGCAAGACAACAGCGCGCTCATTGATGCAGGTGTCAACGTCAATCTCCCTTACTGCGATGCTGCACCCGACCTCGGTTGCTACGAAAAAGAGGGCGTATGGGTTATCCCTGATCCTGAGCAGCCAGACACCACAACCGAAGCTCCCATCACCGGATTGGATTCCATCCCAGAAGGCTTCCGAAGAGTGGCTTTCATTACCATCCCCGGCAGTCAAGAAGATGTAGCATTGCTCACCTACCTCCTTCGCGCAGACTCTATCGGAATCCAAGTAAGAGATGCGCGCGATGCATCAGTTGATTATTCCGCTTACGATCTGATTGTGATTGGTCCTGCACCGAAATCAGATGCTGCCGGATTCTCCCCGCTGAAAGGGTATAATAAACCAATATTGGTGCTCAAGCCATGGCTATTCAAGCCCTCCGTATGGAATTGGGGCACTGCCATCAACACCTCGGATCTCAGCGTGAACGTATTGGATAGCACACACCCGCTTTTCAGCGGATTGCAGATGAGCAACAGTCAATTGCAGATCTTCTCCCTTTGCAATTCGAATGCTGTAACAGCTATGGATCCCTGGACGAACTGCACGGGTGTCACTACCCTCGCTTCCCCAATCTCCAACGCATCGGCTTCGGCAATTGCTCAAATGCCCATTGGCGCCAACATGAACGGTCTCACACTTACCTCGCCAATGCTTATGATTGGCGTATCGGAATACAGCACTGCCAACTTAACCACCGATGGTAAACAGCTCATTCTCAATGGCATATACTACTTATTGAATATGCAACCGCGTCTGCCTAACGACGAAAATCCCGAGTTGAGTACCGAGTCAATCCAAACGCGCAAAGCCATTAAAATTATCGAAAACGGACGACTGATTATCATTGGTTCGGATGGTCGCAAATACAGCGTATTAGGACAAATTATTGAATAATAACAGATTACGATAAATATGATAACTATTGAACAACTTAAAGACGTACAAGATCGAGCTGATAAGCTGAAACAGTATCTCCAAATCGACGAAAAGCGTATCCAGCTCGAAGAAGAAGAACTGCATACGCAAGCTCCCGGCTTTTGGGATGATCCGAAAGAAGCCGAGAAGCAGATGCGCAAAGTGAAGCAAATCAAGTCGTGGATTGAAGGCTACGAAGGTGTAAGAAAAGCCACCGAAGAACTCGAATTGGCGCTCGAATATTTCCGCGAAGAAATCGTAGAGGAAGCCGAAGTAGATGCGGCTTATTCGCATGCGCTCAGCGAAGTCGAGGCGCTCGAAATGAAAAACATGCTCTCTCACGAAGAAGACCAGATGCCGGCCGTATTGAAGATTGTAGCAGGTGCAGGCGGCACTGAGGCGCAAGATTGGGCAGAGCAACTCATGCGTATGTATCAGCGCTACTGCGAGAAGCATGGCTATAAAACGACCATCACCAACCTGCAAGAAGGCGATGCTGCCGGCATCAAAACAGTCACCTTCAACGTAGAAGGTGAGATGGCATACGGCTATCTCAAATCGGAGAATGGCGTTCATCGCTTGGTGCGCGTAAGCCCATACAATGCGCAAGGCAAACGCATGACCAGCTTCTCGTCGGTTTTCGTAGTGCCCCTGATTGATGATACCATCGAGATTGAAGTCAATCCTGCTGGACTTTCATGGGATACTTTCCGAAGCTCAGGTGCGGGCGGACAGAACGTCAACAAAGTGGAGTCGGGCGTACGCTTACATTATAAATTCAAGAATCCACTCACGGGTTTGGATGACGAAATCGTTATTGAAAATACGGAAACGCGCGACCAGCCAAAGAACCGCGAGAATGCGCTCCGTCACTTGCGCTCGCAACTGTATGAATTAGAGTTGGAGAAACGTCGTCAGGCGTCTGCAAAGATTGAAGCAGGTAAAAAGAAAATCGAATGGGGCAGCCAGATTCGCTCATATGTGTTTGATGATCGCCGCGTAAAAGATCATCGCACCAATTATCAAACCAGCAATGTGGATGCGGTGATGGATGGCGACATTGATGCGTTCATCAAGGCTTACCTGATGGAATTTCCAGATTAATAATTTCAAAAAATACTATTATGAAAAAAATCGTTATTTTAGCAGCCGTATGTGCGCTTGCTTTCCATGCAAAAGCACAAGAAACAGAAAAAGCCGACACTACAGAGGGCTTCCAATTTGAAGTAATTAAGTCCAACCCGATCACGAGTGTGAAGAATCAAAACAGGAGCAGCACCTGTTGGTGTTTCTCCGGTTTGAGCTTCTTGGAGAGTGAAGTGCTCCGCACCAAAGGCATCGAGCTCGATTTAAGCGAGATGTTCGTAGTAAGCCACACGATGATGGATCGCGCCACGTACTTCGTTCGCCAATATGGAGAAGGCACCAGTTATGCTCCCGGCGGCAATATCTACGACGTGATTTACTGCATGGAAAACTACGGTCTCTGCCCGCAAGAAGCCATGCCTGGCATCCTCTATGGCGACACCTTGCCTAATCACAACGAAGTGGACAAGGTGACGAGCGCTTTCCTTAACGCATTGACTGGCAGCGGATTGAAGAAACTCTCGCCCGTTTGGAAAAATGCGTTCCAATCCATATGGGATGCATATATTGGTCAGCGCCCGGAGACGTTTGTATATGAAGGCAAAGAATATACGCCACAAAGCTTTGTCAAGTATCTCGGTTTGAAAGAAGATGATTATATTACCTTTACTTCATACACGCATCATCCTTTCTATAAATCGTTTGCGGTAGAAGTGCCCGATAACTGGCGCATGCACCAAGCATACAACCTGCCGCTCGATGAACTCATGCGCGTGATAGATGCTGCCATTGATGGCGGCTATACGATGGCGTGGGGGGCTGACGTGAGCGAGGTGGGCTTCACACGCAAAGGTATTGGTGTAATGCCCGATGCTGATCATGGTGCTGACCTTACGGGAAGCGATATGGCCAAATGGCTGGGAATGAGCGAGATTGACCGCCGCGAAGAGCTAACCAAAAAGCCGCTTCCGGAACTGGAAATCACGCAAGAGATGCGTCAAAAAGCATACGATAATTGGGAAACGCAAGACGACCATGGTATGCAGATTTTCGGCATTGCCAAAGACCAAAATGGCAAACTCTATTATATGGTAAAAAATTCGTGGGGAACGCAGAAATCCAAATACAAAGGCATTTGGTATGTCAGCCGTTCGTATATGGCGTATAAGACCAACGATATTACCGTGCATAAGTCGGCCGTACCCAAGGATATCCTCAAGAAACTCGGAATCAAATAAGCTTTCGAATCAACAGCAATTTATCTACTTTTTAAGCAAAAGACAGGATGTATCTTGCAAAATAATATAATGAACTAACAAAAAATATGTTCAAAAAATATTTTTTATCTACTCGTCCTTGGTCATTTCCCGTGTCGGCTATGTCGGTATTGGTAACTGCATCTTTCCTGTTTTGGCGCGGTTGGGGAGTAGATTGGGCAATGGTTATCTGGGCTGTATTGGGCATCATTCTTTTCCATGCCGCAGGTAACCTGCTCTCGGATTGGTATGACTATAAAAAAGGCATCGATGCCGCCGATACGTTCGGCAGTAAAACGCTTACCGATGGCGTATTGAGCAGCAAACAGGTGCTTGTGTTTGGCATCATCCTGCTCGTGATAGCCACACTCAACGGCTTGGCAATCAGCTATGTAGCAGGTCCTTGGTTGCTCTTGATTGGCGGCTTGGGTGCACTCTTCACCATTGCCTATCCGTTTATGAAATCGCATGCAATGGGCGACCTCTGCATCTTCTTGGAGTATGGCATTATCCCTGCTATCGGTACAGCTTATACCGTCAACGTCTTCCGCTCCACGCTTGATTGGGGACTCTATATCGATGCACTCTGGGCTGTACCGACATTTGCCTCCATCACCATTGCTGTTTTGCATACCAACAACACGCGCGACTGCTTCACCGATAAACGCGCCGGCATCCGCACCTTCGCCATGCTCATCGGTAAAGAACACGCTATTGCGCTCTACTGCATCGAGATCATCCTGCCGATTATTTGGACGACTATCCTCGCATGCGTAGGCATCATGCCCTACCCTGCCGCACTGATGCTCGCGCTTTATCCGGCCGTGATCAGCCGCTGCAAACAGGCAATAATGTATGAGAAAGACGACCAAGCAATGAATAATTTAGACGAGCGCACTGCGCAGCTACAACTCATCAACGGCTTGCTCCTCACGACCATCCTCATCGTCTCACGATTTATCTTCTGACAGCATGAAAAAAACGGCTATTCCCCTCTTTGGAAACATCCTCATCGCCTTTGCGCTTTGGACGCTCATGTTCTCGCCATGGACGGCACCCCATCTCAATTTTTGGGCGTGCATGACGGCCTCTGCCCTTATCCTCACCCTTGCCTCATTCCTCTGGGGAGGGCCATGGTGGAAAACTCTTGAAATCAAAAAGAAAGGGCAGTATGTTGTGGAAAACGTGCTCCTCGGAATCGGCATTGCCATCGCTCTTTGGGGTATATTCTGGGTTGGCGACAAGCTCAGCCAATGGCTGTTTCCATCTTTCGCGCGCGCACAAGTCGATTCTATATATGGAATGAAAAACGGGTTCAGCCCTTGCGTGTTGTCGATGGCGTTGCTCTTTATCATCGGCCCTGCCGAGGAGATTTTCTGGCGAGCATACGTGCAGCGAAAACTGGCCGACTGGATGCCAGCAACGCCCCACCGATGCATGCGCCTGACCATTGACAACCGATTCTGGGCGATGCTTGCAGGCGTAATGATCTACACGCTCGTGCACCTTTTCTCCTTTAATTTCATGCTTATCATGGCTGCGCTCGTTTGCGGTGCGGTATGGGGTTTCCTCTATTGGCTTTGCCCCAACAGATTGCCCGCCATCATCATCTCACACGCACTCTGGGATGCTGCCGTTTTCATCTGGTTTCCGATAATGTGATTTTTTATACTCTCCAAAAATGAATTTCACGCATCTACACGTTCACTCCCACTACTCCATCCTCGATGGAATGTCTAAAATCCCCGACCTGATTGCCAAATGTCAGCGTACGGGCATGACTGCTATGGCCCTCACCGATCATGGCTGCATGTATGGTATCAAAGAATTTTTGGATACGGCAAAGAAAATCAACGGCAAACCGAAAGGGAAAGTCAAAGAATGCAAAGAGTCAATCAAAAAAGCGGAAGCAAAAATTGCAGAGTTACCCAAATGGGAGGCGACTCTTGCGGCCGGTCACATGCTGATGACGGTGATGGAAGATGGACAAACGGTGGAGAAAGACATCGAACTCACCGCACATGACCGCAAAGATTTTCAAGAAAAAATTGCCGACGCCAAAAAGGCTCAGAAGGAGTTGCCCGTCTTGCTGGAAGAACTGCCTAAGCTCGAAGCCAAGGCTGCTGCATACATACCTTTCAAGCCCATCGTAGGTGTGGAGGCTTACTGTGCTCGCCGTAATAGAAAGCTCAAAGATAAGGATATAAAGATCATCAATGGAGAGGGGAAATCGCAGATCGTAGATTCATCTGGATGGCATTTGGTGTTGCTTGCGAAGAACAAAACGGGTTATTTCAACCTCTGCAAAATGGTGTCCCTCTCATTTATTGAGGGATTCTACCAGCGTCCGCGTATCGATAAGGAGCTCCTTGCGCAGTACCACGAGGGTGTCATATGTTCGTCAGCTTGCCTCGGTGGCGAGTTGCCGCAACTGATCATGCAGGGCCAAATTGAGAAAGCGGAGGAGTCAATCGAATGGTTTAAATCCGTTTTTGGAGAAGATTATTATATTGAAATTCAGCGCCATCAAACCGACAAACCCAATGCTGACATGAACGTCTATGTCCGTCAGCAGCAGGTGAATCCCATCTTGATTGATTTGGCTAAGAAACATGGAGTGAAGGTAATTTGCACCAACGATGCGCATTTCGTAGAAGAAGAACATGCTGAAGCGCATGACCTTCTGATTTGTCTCTCCACCAACAAAAACGTTTCGGATATCGGGCGCATGCACTATACCAAGCAGGAGTGGCTGAAATCGCCGGAAGAGATGGCGGCCATCTTTGCGGACATTCCAGAGGTGCTGGCCAACACGCAGGAGATAGTGGATAAGGTGGAGGTGTATGATATCGATTCTGATCCTATCATGCCTAAGTTCCCTATCCCCAATGAGTTCGGTACGGAAGAAACTTATCGCGAGAAGTTTACGCACCAGCAACTTTTTGATGAGTTCACGCGCAACGAGAAAGGGGAAGTCGTATTATCGCAAGAAGATGCGGAGAAAACGATTTATCGCTTGGGTGGTTACGATAAGATCTACCGCATCAAGCTCGAAGCAGATTATTTGGCCAAACTGGCATGGGAGGGCGCGCATTATCGCTATGGCGAGACGCTCACGGAGGAGCAGGTGGAGCGCATCACGTTTGAGCTCCATATCATGAAAACAATGGGTTTTCCTGGTTACTTCCTCATCGTGCAAGACTATATACGAGCTGCACGAGAAGAGATGGGTATATCGGTAGGCCCTGGTCGTGGTTCTGCTGCTGGGTCGGTTGTAGCTTACTGCCTGCGCATTACCGATGTGGATCCACTACCCTACGACCTGCTGTTCGAGCGCTTCCTCAACCCCGACCGTATCTCGCTCCCGGATATCGATGTGGACTTCGACGATGTCGGCCGAGAGCGCATTCTCAAATGGGTGTCAGAAAAATACGGGCATACCCATGTGGCGCATATTATAACTTATAACGCAATGCAGGCGAAATCGGCCATTGCGGATGTGGGACGCGTACAACAGGTGCCCCTGCCTGTCGTGAATAAAATCAAGGAAGCCATCCCCGACCGTTTTCCGGATAGCATCAAAGATGAGAAGGGTAAAACGCCAAAAATCAATCTGTCCAACTGCTATAAATACGTGGATGAACTCAAAGAGATTCTCCGGGGAACGGACGAACAACTCCGCACGTTGCTCGAATATGCCGGTGAATTGGAGAACACCAACCGGCAGGTGGGCGTACATGCTTGCGGCGTAATTATCGGCGCAGATGACCTCTCCAACTTCGCTCCGTTGGCCACCGTGAAAGACCGCATAACAGGCGAGGACATCATAGTTACGGAATATGATGGCCACGTCATCGAGTCGGTGGGGCTAATAAAAATGGACTTTCTCGGCCTCATCACGCTCACCATCATCAAGGAGACGCTCTCCAATATCCGCAAAACGCACAACGGACTTGAAGTGGATATCGACCATATACCCCTCGACGATGAGCTCACTTATAGACTGTTTGCCGAAGGCAGAACCATCGCCACTTTCCAGTTTGAGTCGCCCGGTATGCAGAAGTACTTGCGCGAACTTAAGCCCACTGTGCTGCCCGACCTCATCGCCATGAACGCCCTTTATCGCCCCGGACCGATGGATTATATACCATCGTTTATCCGCCGAAAAAACGGCCAGGAGCCAATCACTTATGACCTCCCTGTGATGGAGAAGTACCTCAAGGACACGTATGGCATCACGGTATATCAGGAGCAGGTGATGTTGCTCTCGCGCCTCTTGGCGAACTTCACACGAGGTGAGTCGGATAAGCTTCGTAAGGCTATGGGTAAGAAGCAAATGGCTATCCTCCAGGAACTCAAGGGCAAGTTTATGGAAGGCGGCAGAAAGAATGGCCACGACCCTGAAATACTCGAGAAAATTTGGTGCGATTGGGAGAAATTCGCTTCGTATGCGTTCAATAAATCCCACGCCACCTGCTATGCTTGGGTGGCTTACCAAACAGGTTACCTCAAGGCACACTACCCCTCTGAGTACATGGCGGCCAACCTCACCATAGCCAAGGATGATATCGGCAAAGTCACCAAGCTCATGGAGGAGTGCCGAGCTATGGGAATCAAGGTGCTGGAGCCGTCTATCAACGAGTCAGAGCTCACGTTTACCGTTTCTTCCGATGGAGCGATACGCTTTGGTTTGGGCGGTATCAAAGGTGTAGGAGAAGGGGCAGTGGAAGTCATTCTCAGCGAACGAAAGAAGGGAGGCCCATTTAAGAGCATCTTCGATTTCGTAGAGCGCATTCCGCTCTCCTCGTGCAACAAGAAAGTGATCGAGTGCATGGCTACTTCCGGCGCGTTTGATTGCTTCCCAGATTTCTACCGCGAGCAACTCCTCTCTTTCAATTCGCAAGGCGAACTGGTGCTGGATACCATCATAAAATACGGCAACCTCTATCAGGCGGATAAGGCCAATCAACAGACATCGCTCTTCGGTGATTTGGGCATCGAGGTGAATATTAAAAAGCCGGAGTTGCCGCGCTGCCAACGAATGAACAGCATCGAGCGATTGAATAAGGAGAAGGAAATGATTGGCATTTATCTCTCTGCACACCCGCTCGATGACTACGAGTTTGAGATTCGCGAATTGGGGAATATCACAACCGAAGAATTGCGTTATTTTGACAAATGGAAAGATAATTACGAAAACAAAACCGATCCTTCCAAGAGCAAGCTCCGCACGTATGTGCCTACAGAAGAAGAGCCCCAACCGGAAGAGTGGCTATCCACGCGTGAGGGCGTTCGCTTGCGCATAGGCGGAATCATCACCAAAGTGGAAACACGCATCGGCAATGGCAACAAGCCCTTCGGCATCTACACGCTCGAAGACTACAATGGCGCGTATGAGTTCAGATTGTTCGACGATGAATACGTCAACCTTAGCCCGCTACTTATCAAAGATGCTTATGTCATGCTCTCGGGCGTGATTCAGCAGAGGGGAACGGGTCGGCCGTACTTCAAGCCCAAGCCGTTTAAAGACGCTTCGTATCAGTTCCAATTGCAGGCAGTAACGCCACTGCCGGATGTGCAGGAGCAGATGGTGGAAGCGCTTGTGATACAGATGCCTGTGGGTAATATCGATGGAGCTTTCAACGCAATGCTAAAACAGATGCTTGACGAGCAAACTGCTGAATACCAGCATCTTCAGCATGAGCATAAGGGCTCCAACCAAGGCAAAATCCGTTGGCCGCAAGCACGACTGAAATTCTTGTTTTTTGATTCAATGGGCAAGAATATCATACATTTTACCAGCCAGCAATATCAGGTCAACATCACGCCTTCTCTCTACAAGTGGCTGCGCGACATGCGCAATCAAAACAAACTCCGCTTCTCCTTCTCTTTGCGCTAATCAGCGAAGCAGCAAGAGGAGACACCTTACTCAAAAATGTGTAACGCTCACTTCGTTCACTGCTCTTCGAGCTGCATCGCTTCGCTCGCTGTTTGTAACGCTCGCTCCGCTCACTGTGTCTTTTCCGCAAAAAGTAGACACCCTTACTCTAAAATGTGTAACGTTTGTAACGTTTGTAACGCTTTGTCGCTGCGCGCCACGCTGTTTTGACAAATAAAGCATTACTGCACTGTTTGTAACGCTTTGCAAACAGCGCAGCGTTACTGCATTGCCGTGTTAGACGAGCAAATCCCATCGCGAAGCGGTGGGATTTGCTTTATTTATCAGCAGCAGAATTTATTCGTCATTTTCGGGGACCCCGGAAATCTCTGATTTTTGGGGAGAGGAAGAATGACGGAGCGCTTATTTCGATTCATCGAAATCCGTTAGCGAAGTCCCTTCTGACGAGAGGGATCTTCAGACGAAGCCTCATGAGCGATATCGTGCGATTTCTTCAGCGAGCCGAAGAGAGCTGCGAGGGCTTGAAACACGGCTACTATGATTTGCCATGCGTTCACTTTCTTATCTTTCTTTGCCATAGTTTTAAAAGAACAAAATTTTTCAAGATTAAACAAAATTTCTCTTTCCTGAAACCATCAGGAACGCGCGCAGCGCAATTTGAATAGCCGCTCCGCGGTCCTTGTGTTGTTTGTTGGCAGGAGATATTATCTCCGTCCTATTATCCGCCTCTGGAACGCCCGCAGGGTAAGCCGCCGGGCTACTGCCCCGGAGGCGGCTTCTCCCTATATCTATAATCGATGCCTATGAGCGCTCCTACGAAGGTGAGGGTCTCGCCATAGGCGGTCAGAACGGTTGGGTCGATGACCCCACGAGGTGGCATAAAGAGTGCGAGACCTACCAGCGTCAGCCCAAACAAGGTGGCGATAACTGCTATCAGCAGC
>JALFZG010000082.1 GCA_022784645.1 Bacteroidales bacterium | reverse complement strand
TATAAATATATATATAAAGGAGAGAATCTAATGAGGGTGGTACCCTTAATTTTTTTAACTGTAATACTGTAATCTGTAATATTTTGCTATTTATACCAATCCTAAATCGGCTTTAGCATTGGCCAGTTCGGTGAAGATCTCATTGGCGAAAGCGTGCGGATTGAAGTAGCGCGTGAGCTCTACCTTACGCATATACACCATCAGACGACCATCCGGCGTGAGGTTGATGTTCAGCCGTTTTTCCCCACGCCGTTTCACAAGTCAGGGGACAACTGCCCCACAAGTCAGGGGACAAGCCATTGCCATGTCAGAAAAAAGCAGTAATTTTGCAGCGGAATCAGATGAGGTCACACGTTCATCGCACGCTCATCGCACGTTCATCGCATTACCATCGCACACACGTAGACGAGTAGCCGCTATGAGCCCTGCGGGCGTTCCAGTAGCCTGGGCTGAAGCCTGTTCCAAGAGCCCTTCGGGCGTTCCAGAGGTCGGAACGGCGGATATAGGACGGAGATAATATCTCCTACCAACAAACAATACAAGGGCCGCGGAGCGGCTTGCGGGCTGTTCCAGAGGCACCAAGGAGCAGGCTAGAAGCCTGCGGCGTTCCAGATGGTTGCAAGAACGAAAAATAATAGGCCGAAGGCCGTTGAAAAATTTTGCTTAATTTTGTTCTTAATATTTTGTTATTCCAAAAATTCTTCGTACCTTTCATTCCGCAAGGGAACAGCGGTACTCGAATTTTTATTAAAATGCCAAATAAATTTGGCTATTCCAAAAATTCTTCGTACCTTTGCCATCGCAAAAATTTGAGATTATGGGACAGATTAACGATCAGCATTTTATCGCATTCTGCGAGGAACTGAAAGCCTACGTGGAGGCGCATGGGCATTTCCCGCCGAAGCATACCAAACTGCTACATAAAGTAAAGTACACCCGGAAGAAAATCAATCAGGGTGTACTTGAGGACTGGAAGAAAGAGCGTTTTCTCGCAATAGCGGATAGCCGAAGGCTATTCCCTGACGATGGGCAGTTGCCAATGGAATTTCACGGCGAGGATGCGGATGATGATCACGGTGACAGCGCAACCGAGTTGCGAGACGATGGGCGGTAAGGAGAGCAAGCAACCAGCAGTATAGAACAATCCACCGGCAAGGCAGGCGAGCGCGTAGATGTCGCGGCGAAAAATCAGCGGTACCTCATTGATTAGGATATCGCGCAATACACCTCCCGCCGCACCCGTCATCATGCCCATCAAGATGGCGGCATAGAGCGGAAAGCCCGCATCGATTGTTTTCTGAAACCCCACTACCGTAAAGAGCGCCAGACCGATGGTATCGAAGAGGAAGATCGTGCCAGCAAGCCGGTTGATTTGCTGATGGAAACAAACGAAGAGCAGGAGCGACAACAGCGTGATAACGAAGTACGTCCATTGCGTCATCCAGAACGGACTGAGGCCGAGCGAGAGGTCGCGAAGCGTACCGCCCCCTACAGCCGTCACCATACCTACGATAAACGCCCCAAACCAATCGAACTGTTTCTTTGAAGCCAAACGAATGCCGGAGATAGCAAAAGCAAACGTACCGAGATAGTCGATTATCTGTACGAAAGAAATTGGCATAATCGTATTCATACAAAGGTGATAACGTTCGTGTAAAGGTTTAATCCTTGATTTTTCCCGGATACATTTCGAGTGCCTTAGCCAGCAAGAAGAGGGCTCGCTTGAGGTCGTCTTTGCAGAGCGCATAGGCTATACGCACTTCGTTTCGTCCCATCGTAGGATCGGAATAGAAACCCGAAGCCGGCGCCATCATGAGCGTTTCGTTTTCAAAAGAGAAATCCGAAAGCAACCACTCGCAGAATCGGTCAGAGTCGTCGATTGGCAATCGCGCAACCGTATAGAACGCGCCCATGGGGATGGGGCTATATACGCCCGGAATCTTATTGAGGCCGTCGATGAGGCAGTTACGTCGTTCGATATACTCCTCATAGGTATGCATGGCATACGATCGAGGCGCATCGATGGAGGCTTCCGCTACAATCTGGCCGAGGAGTGGGGGAGAGAGGCGCGCCTGGCAGAATTTCATCACAGCTGCCCTCAACTCTTTGTTTTTGGTAATGAGCGCACCTATACGAATACCGCATTCAGAATAGCGCTTTGACACCGAATCAATTAGCACCACATTGTCCTCAATCCCCTCCAAATGGCAAGCCGAGATATAAGGGCTGCCGGTATAGATGAACTCGCGATACACCTCATCGGAGAAGAGGAAGAGGTTATGTTTCTTCACCAAATCGCGCAACTGATTCATCTCTTTGCGCGTATAGAGATAACCCGTAGGGTTATTGGGGTTGCAGATGAGGATACCTTTTGTACGCGGACTGATCATCTTCTCGAGGTCGTCGATGGGCGGCAAGGCAAAGCCTTCATCGATGGTGCTCACGATGGGTTTGATGATGGCGCCCGCGGAGATGGCAAACGCCATATAATTGGCATACGCCGGTTCGGGCACGATAATCTCATCGCCGGGGTTGAGGCAGGCGAGGAAAGCAAACAACACGGCTTCTGAACCGCCGGTAGTGATGATGATATCTTCAGGCGTGACCTTAATCTGATATTGATCATAATACCCCACAAGTTTCTCTCGGAGACTGCGGAAACCATCCGAAGGGCTATATTCAAGCACTTTGCGGTCGATATGCTGTAGCGCATCAAGGCCTACCTGAGGCGAGGGGAGGTCGGGCTGACCGATATTGAGTTTGTATATCCGAATGCCTCTTTTCTCGGCTGCTTCAGCGAGCGGAAAAAGTTTGCGGATTGGCGACGACGGCATCAGCGTCGCGCGCTGGGAAATGATAGGTTTACTCATATTTTTGTACCTTAATTTGCGATTGGGCGTTTTCCCCAACCGATTGCGGCTGCAAAGGTAATGAAAAAAATCCATATAGCCAAATAAAACATTCCAAAATGCAATATTCGGCTATATGGATAGTATATTTTTTTCAGGATTACAATGCGGTGAGGGTGACCTGCAAACTGACGGATCGGTGTCCTCGTCTTACGAGAATGGTGATTTGGTCGCCTGGGTTCTTTCGACCAATCTGCTCTTGGAGTTGGCTGGAGGCATTGATTGGACGTCCATCCACCTGTACGATCACATCGCCTGCTTTCATGCCGGCCTTATCGGCAGCACTCCCGCTGATGACCTCGCCTACATACACGCCCTCCATCGATTCGAGCGATAGTTGATCTTTCACCTGCTGGGTGATATCGAGCATGCGGATGCCGAGCAGGGCGCGTTGTACGGTACCATATTGCCTCAAATCTGCTACTACCTTCTGCATGATGGCCGTAGGGATAGCAAAGGCATAACCGGCATATGAGCCCGTTTGCGAAGCGATAGCCGTATTGATGCCCACGAGTTGTCCGCGGGTGTTCACGAGCGCGCCACCCGAATTGCCGGGGTTGACGGCTGCATCCGTTTGGATAAACGACTCAATCTTCATGTCAGAATTGAGGATGTTGATGCTGCGGGCTTTGGCGCTCACGATGCCGGCGGTCACGGTGCTGGTGAGGTTAAACGGGTTGCCCACAGCGAGCACCCATTCTCCAACACGCAAGTCGTCGGAGTTGCCAATCTCAATGGTGGGGAGGTCGGTGGCTTCGATCTTGAGCAAGGCCAGGTCGGTGTTAGGGTCGGTGCCGATAAGCTGGGCAGCAAACGTACGTTTATCGTTGAGCACCACTTCTATCTCATTAGCATCTTCGATAACGTGGTTGTTCGTAACGATATAGCCATCGTTTGAGAGGATCACACCACTACCCGAAGCCATGGCAGAGGGTTGCTGCGACTGCTGCGGACGGCCGAAGAAAAAATGATAGAAGGGGTCAACATACTGCTGACGGTAATATTTGGTTTTCACGTGTACGACCGCTTCCACCGAGCGCTCGGCCGCTTGCGTGAAGTCAACCGGTGCAATGCCCTGTGGTGCTGCTTGACCCGAATACGATGCCATCGATATTGGTGCGTTAGAACCGGGTGCATTGGCTCCAAGAACGGATGATTGGTTGGCTGCCTCACGGCTTGCCCAATAACCAGCACCGGCACCTACAATGGCCGATACTGCAACAAGGGATAGGATTTTCGCAAAAGATTTCATAGTGGTATTGTTTTTGATTATTTAGAAGTTTATGGGATGATAGTTTGTTGTTTTGTCGTTTATTCTCCCTTATGCAAAATACGTGCCAACAGATGCGAATCTGCTGGCACAATGCTGATTTTTTATTTTCCCGCTCCGTCCCTGGAACGCGCGAAGCGCATTAAAGCCTCAGGCTCTATCTGGAACGCCGTTTGCGGCCTTTGGAACTGCTTGCAGGGCTATATAACAAACGTCTCTCCTTTTTCGGGGCAATCGATGGAGCGGAAACCGGCTTCGTAGAGGTGGTCTTTCATCACGTCTTGGGCACCGGCTTCGCCGTGAACTACGAAGACTTTGCGAATCTTTGTGGGGTCTTGATGCGAGAGGTAATATTGGATGAGCTCGGAGTAGTCGCCATGGCCGGAGAAGCCCTCGATCTTAGCTATCTCTGCGCGCATACGATGGTCGAAACCGAAGATCGAAACGATATCGATACCGGGGCGCTGAAGTTTAGCACCGAGGGTGTTGGGCGCACAGTATCCTACAAACAGGATGGTGGTGCTGGGGTCATCGATATGATTGGCCACGTGATGCTTCACTCGTCCGGCCTCAAGCATGCCTGAAGCGGAGATGATGATGCCCGGTCGTGTATCGCGATTGAGCGCTTTCGACTCGCGGATATCCGAGATGTACTTGAGCGTGTTGAATCCGAAGGGGTCGGGGTCAAAACGCATCACGTCCTGCACCTCCTCGTTGAGCGTTGGCGTGTACATGCGGAAGATGCTAGTGGCGTTGACCGACAATGGTGAATCTACATATACTGGGATGCGCGGAATCTTACCCTCGTTGTAGAGGTTATTCAATACAAAAACAATCTCTTGCGTTCGGCCTACCGAGAAGGAGGGGATAATCAGTTTGCCCTGCTTCTCTACGCAGGTATGGCGCACCACCTGGAGTAGCTCTTCTTCTGACACGAGCATCTCATCGTGCAGACGGTCGCCATAGGTACTCTCCGTAATGAGTATATCGCATTGGGGGAACGGCTGAGGCGACTGCAGGATATGGCTTTTCGCGCGACCCACATCGCCCGTGTACGCGATTGTTTTTACGGTACCTTCGTCCTTGATATACAGCGTACAGATGGCGCTTCCGAGCATGTGGCCGGAGTTGGAAAAGCGGAGTTCGATATTATCATCAATGCGGAATCGGCGGTCATAATCCACGGTGATGAAGCAGCGCATACATTGCTCGGCATGGTTGTGGTCGTAAAGGGGTTCTACATGCGGTTTGTGCAAGCGGTCCATTTTCTTATTATACCACTTGGCATCCAATTGCTGAATGAAGGCTGTGTCAACAAATAACATAGCGCAGAGGTCGCGGGTGGCAGGCGTGGAGAGGACGGAACCGCGGAAGCCTTTTTTATATAAATAAGGTATAAGACCGGAATGGTCGATATGGGCATGAGAGAGCACAACGCAGTCGATATCACGTGGATTAAAACCGAGGTCGCGGTTCATGGCATCTGTTTCCTGACCCTTGCCCTGAAACATGCCGCAATCGAGCAGGATCTTTTTGCCTTTTTCGGTGGTGATGAGGTGCTTGGAGCCGGTGACTTCACGAGCTGCACCGAGGAATTGAATAGTTAGCATAGGTGAGTGTTTTTAGGTGGGTTCTAAAAATTAGCTTTGTTAGATTTTGGATTTATTTTCGAGGAAAAATTGGAAGTAAAAGAGGGAGCGTAGCGAGCTACGTGACTGATTTTACTTACGATTTGGGCCGAAAAGAAACCAAAAGATGACAAATAATG
>JALFZG010000089.1 GCA_022784645.1 Bacteroidales bacterium | reverse complement strand
GTGCTTTTGCATTCTCGATTACACCATGTGCCCTCATAATCACATCGATTGCCCCTGCACGAAGGACAGTCCACGGCACGGAATAGGTTGTGCTTGCGTGGCGCATCACAGCGCTAAAGGTACCAAACTGCCGGCTTGCCTACGCAGCATCAACTGGCAAAACAAAGCCCCACTCCCTCTACCGCCCAATTTTACACATTGGGGACAGACCCCCTTGTGTAATTATTTGTAATATTGAACACCCGCTTCCCCTGATAAGCGTTAAAATTTCTAATTTTTACGGTGTAAAATGGCCTTTCTTCTGTTTTTGCTTGCGAGATTCAATATTTTATTGTATCTTTGCAAGCGGAAAACAATCAATCCGTACAAGTATGGCACGAAAACCCCGAGAAATTAGTCCTATTGGCGTGTATCACGTGATGCTCAGAGGTATCAATAAACAACGCATCTTTGAGTGGCCCGAAGATTATCAGGAGTTCTATAAACTCGTCCATCAGACCCTTACTACTGATACCACTGGCAATTTAGTGAAGCATCCCAATTTTGAATTGTATGCCTATTGCCTAATGGATAATCATGTGCATTTACTTCTGCGAGTTAAAGCCGCTCCACTTGCTACAATTATCAAACGAATAGCCACCGGCTATGCGCTATATTTCAACCGAAAGTATGATCGGGTTGGGCATTTGTTTCAAGATAGATTTAGGAGTGAGCCATGTAATGATTCCAAGTATTTTCTCACGTTGCTTGATTACATCCATAATAATCCGGTAAAGGGTGGATGTTGCGTTTCTCCATTGGATTATTCCAATTGCAGTTATGCGGAATTAGTTAAGCGGAAAGATGAGGACCGATTGTGCGTTATTCCTAAAGATTTTCCCGGATTATCGGATGCTGAAATCCTCAGATGGCTTCGCGAGATGCCCATTCAAGATAGTGATTCTATTCAGGAAAATGAAGCTTCAGCCGATACGCAAGAGCGCGTGCTGAAAGAGTCGGCTCGTCAGGAAAGGTCGCTTGAGCTAATGTGTAATTTTGGCGAACGATCAGCAGAAGTGGATAAGATGATTGTAGATGAGTTGCTGAAAATAACAGGGTGCAATACGATTTCAGAGTTTCAGCAATTAGATAAGAAACGGATGCGTTCGGCATTAGCGATAGTGAGAGATGCGGGAGTGAGCATCCGTCGTTTAAGCCGCTTGAGCGGCATTTCAGAGGGTATCATTCGCAATTGCAAGAATCCCGCTCACCTTCTTCCCTTAGCACAATAAATACACAATGGGGACAGTCCCCTTTGTGTATTTATTTGTGCTTTTGCATCTCGATTACACCATGTGCCCTCATAATCACATCGATTGCCCCTGCACGAAGGACAGTCCACGGCACGGAATATGTTGTGCTTGCGTGGCGCATCATAAGCAGAAAGGTACCAAATTGCCGGCTTGCCTGCGTGAGGTAGAGTGGAAAAACGAATAATATGCTTCAGCAGAATACCTATATATTTACAAAAATCGGTAGTTGGGGGTCAACCCTAATTGGTAGTTTTTGCAGCCACCATTCAATCCTGCGTGTGATGTCCGAATTGCTCTTGTTCGTTATGTCAGTTTCTCCCATTCCCAACCCCAAAGTGTAAAGTGTAAAGTGTAAAGTCGAAGCGATTTCACTTTGCACATATCCCGAAAAATGTTAAGTGTTAAGTGTTAACTCGATGCGATTTCACTTTGTACATGTCCCTAAAAATGTTAAGTGTTAAGTGTTAACTCGATGCGATTTCACTTTGCACATGTACGATTTCGTATTCTAAAAAAAGCGACTTTGCGAACCCACCTTAAAAATTGACAACGAGCATGTTACTGCAATCCCCAAAACATTGCAGTAATGACTCTTAGTCTGTCCATGGTAAACGATAATAGTCTCAAAATTTTCGAAAATTTGCATTCCTTCCAAAAATTCTTCGTACCTTAAATTCCGCGAGGGAACGAGTAATAGGCCATTGGCCGTTGTTAATTTTGAGAAATCGAGCTTGCTCGTTGTTCTTTAATAGTTTGTTATCTCAAAATTTCTTCGTACCTTTCTTATCTTCGCTTTTGCTCCGAACGATCTGCTCCTGAGGAGACTGTGCATTCCGCGAGGGAACAGCGGTACTTCGCATTCGGCACTTGGGTCGCAATGGCTGATACCGCTCCACTTAATCAGCGGGCGACCAAGGCCTTTGCTCTCCCCATTCGAGCATAGCTCTTTGGGGATCCCATACGAAAAAATTGCAAATAAATTTGCATACTCCAAAAATTCTTCGTACCTTTGCAGGCGGATACTAACCAAAAAATTTACAAATATGTATTTCAGAGTGCACGATTGGCCGGTACTTCCCAGCGGCCAGAGTTATTTTGGGAATCAATCAGATGATAATAAGCCGAATGGATTGGGCGTAATCACGTTAGAAGACGATCACCATTTTTATATAGGTGAGTTTGTGAATGGAAAACGTCAAGGTCGAGGTTTTCTGCTTACGCATGAAGAATGGGATTCAATTGATTCCGTTTGGGTACGAGGCTCATATGAGGAAGTGATGGCTACCGCGGAGTTTGACAGCTGCGGCCGCGTCATTCATGTGGATAATGTGGGGCATTATGAGAAGCAAGAAGTGCACCACGAAGTATGGAAGAAATCGCAGGATGGGTATTGGCAAGATGATGCATTCGTGAAAGAAGTCAGCCTTGCACCTTTGCATAAATCGCCATGGAAAGATTGCTACACTTCGCATTTTTTAGACACACCGTATATTGATACGTTTATGAGAAGCGGAGAATATAAGAACGATATTGATTCTGCCCTACCAGATGGCGCGTGTTCGTTAAATCTGAAAGCCTACGTCACGATTTACGATGATGACCACCTGATGTTTGTAGATTCCTATGGCTGTGTGTTTGTACTCGGCATCGATGAAACGTTTGAATATGATTTATACTATCCGGGATGCTCTAAGGATAAACGTGTGGAAGCGCATTTCACGTACTCCCTCTATCGCCATCCCGAATAATTTCAGGCGAGAAACTCTATCAGCAGCAGGGTCATGAATCCGAGCAGCATGGCATAGGTAGCCTGCTTTTGGTAGCCGTGGGCGTGCGTTTCGGGAATCATCTCATCGGAGGTGACATATAGCATGGCGCCTCCGGCGAAGCCGAGTAACATAGGAAGTAGCGCTGCAGAGATTGTGCCCAATCCATATCCCAACCAAACACCCACTATCTCCAAAAGTCCGATACTTAGCGAGATAAGCAATGTGCGAATAGACGATACGCCTGCCAACAGCAAAGGAGCGATGATTACCATCCCTTCGGGGATATTTTGAAGAGCAATACCGAAAGACACCGACCAATCGACTTCGCCATCCTGCATCGGGCTCATGCTCACGCCTGCGGCGATGCCTTCCGGCAGTTTATGAAGCGCAATGGCCATCACGAAAAGTAGCACACGATTGAGCTTCTGATTGCTCTTATGCTGCTCCGGATCAAGCCCGGTGATGGTGTGGAGATGAGGTGTGAGAAAATCGAGCACGTTCAGAAAAAGCGCACCCACCATCACGCTCACTACGATCAGCAGATAATTGTAGGGAGAAGGAAAACTAATATGGGTAGCCGACTCAAAAGCCGGCACGATGAGTCCGATAGTAGAGGCGGCAAGCATCACGCCTGCGCAATAGCCTAAGATGGTGTCGTTCCATTTATGAGGCAACTCTTTGATGATGAAGCCCAAAATAGAGCCCAATAACGTAGCACCGCAGAGTCCGG
This sequence comes from Bacteroidales bacterium, assembly GCA_022784645.1. Taxonomy (GTDB): domain Bacteria; phylum Bacteroidota; class Bacteroidia; order Bacteroidales; family Paludibacteraceae; genus Colicola. The sequence goes on along the minus strand of JALFZG010000089.1, from coordinate 37,942 downwards.
CAGCTGAAATCCAAATGAGGTTCATGTTCGGCGAAGTTCAAGGGTAATATCCATATACGATCGGTTGCCGGCAAGATAGTCAGCATACACATCCATAGCGTCTTTACCATGGAGCATGTGGCATTTTCCGCACAACTCACAATTGTGCAAGCACTGCCACTGTGCCTGCACAAACTGTTTTCTTTCGTCGTAGGAACTGCTATCAATAGCAGGAGGCGTCACGTTAATAGGGCGGGTATCAGTTTGCAGGTGCCCATTTGCAGCGAACAGGCGATACGATAGCGCCCTCTTCCTTGAGCTGCTTCATAGCTTTGTCCACTTCCTTACGGTCAAGGCCGCTGAGTTCGGCAATCTTACCTGCGTTAAGCGGTTCACCTGCCTGACGCATTACTTCTAATACTTTCTCTTTCATATTGATTCGATTTTTAAGATGGATGAATAGTTGTATTACTATGAATAGTTTTGTTACTGCTAATCAATACAAAAATCATGCCATTGGCAAGTTCGAAAAACCACTTGCTTCGTTTTTTTCCACCTTTATCTTGAAATACGTTTTGCGGATAGCTATTTCGTGGATGAGCCAAACGAGCAAGAGTCCGTCCGACACGATTTCATAGATGATGCTCCACGGCCGCCCGAGGTGGAGAATCAGTTTGAGCAGCCATGCCGCCATGTCAATCCAAAACACCCAATCCCAGTATTTCTCTTTGTCGGTGAACGTGACTATCGTCTGTCTCCCCTCCTCTACTTGGAGTTCGGCCGTAGCGTAAAACCAGCGAAACAAGCTGCGGATGCAGAGCGTATAATGCCCAGCAGGCAGCACGATTCGTGCGACTCGCGGCGGCAGATTGGGGCGCAACATCTCCTTGTAGGCGTCCTTGCCCACAGCCCCAAGCACCCCTATCGTTTGCCCATTCAGCTCTATCAGATGGGGCAAGCGCATCAGGCTGCGTTCGCTGGATTCTTTTATCAATAATGTAGCCACGTTGTGATAATTTTCTTACATTCTTATTGCTTTATTTCCTTCCGCGAGCTCCGCTTCTTGCTGCGCTTGCGCAGCTTTGAGGCGATGGATATCGCGTTTGATGCGGCGGATACCCAAGAGGGCTGCCGTAAACAATCCCACGGAGCAGGCGAGCACCAATCCCGCAGGGCCCATACCGAGCGGGAATGCCAGCAAATAAGCGATGGGGATGTTCAGTACGAAATACGCAAGGAAAGAGAACAGTGGGATTATCTTAACGTCTTGCAAGCCGCGTAAGATGCCTATTGAGACGTTTTGCAAGCCATCGAAGAACTGGAAGAATGCCGTACAGATAAGTAGTATAGCGGCCAGTTCTATCACCTCCGGATTGGCGGTAAAAGCCGTAGGAATCACGTTTCTAAGAGAGAAGAACAAGATGGCCGTAAGCGTATTCCAAGCAAACACCACATGTAGTGCCGCCCATGCCGAGCGCTCCATCTTCTGATAGTCGCGAGCACCATACGCGTGCGAGACGCGGATAGTAGTGGCAGCACCGAGAGCCAAGACGATAGAGAACGAACAGTTGCCCATGGTGTTGCTAATCTGATTGGCAGAGATAGCTACCGTATCGAACCACCCCATCATGATGGAAGTGAATACGAATGCCGATGCCTCCAAGATAATCTGTCCGGCAATCGGCAAGCCCATATAAATGAGCCGGCGGAGCATTCGGCGAGAAGCCATGCCTATCCGCCAACCAATGAGATGCGTGCGGTATTTTTTATTCAGCAAAAACACTAAAATTACGGAAATGGGCGCAATGCATCGCGCCAAAAAAGTGGAAACAGCAGCACCCGTTATTCCGAGCTCGGGGCAGCCTCCACGACCGAAAATGAAGAGGTAGTTGAAGAGCACATTCATCAGGTTCGCTCCGAGCAAGACAACCATCGATATCCAGGTGTTGCCCAAGCCTTCGAGGAACTGTTTAAACGAAGCAAACAGCATGATGGGCGGAATACTGTAAGCCATGATACGGTAATACGGCAGAGCCGCCTCTACCACTTCCACCGGTTGCCCCATGCAGAAAAGGAGAGGCTGGAACGCCAATTGGAGCAGCATCATGATGATGCCGAGCCCCACGTAGAGCATCACGCCATTCATCAGCCATGCACCTACTCCTTCCGTACGTTTACGCCCCACCAGTTCACCTACCACGGGTGTCAAACCCATCGTAATGCCAAGAGAGAAGAGAAAAAACAGCGCTGCCACCTGTCCGCCAAACGATACGGCTGCCAACGGAAGGGCGTTCTCACCGCCCCACCGTCCGACCATGATATTATCTGCCAACTGCACAAGAATTTGACCGAGCTGCGCTACCATCAGCGGGAGCGCCAACTTCAGATTCTCAATGTAATACGGCATATATCGCCTTATGAATACAGGTCGCTTCATTGTTTGTTTGTGGTAGGGAATTGCATTCTCCTTCATTATCTGCGCATTTATCGCTTATTTCACAATTGCTTTGCTCTTGAATCCATCCACATAGATGGTGAGCGGTTCAGTAAGCCGCACGTGTCGCACCAATTCGGTCTCCTCCACAGCCGGCTGTGCATCAAGCCACGAGACATCGTAATGCTCATTGGGGCAGGCATAGGGGTCGATATGGATATAGCCCACGTTGAAACTGGTGAGGTTCTGGAAGAAATGGCTGCCTTGACTGGGATCGACTCTGAAATCGGGCAAAGCAGCCTCCACGATAGCCCTCGCCTCGCTGATATCTGACCATTCGACAGGCACTCCAAGCGAAGGGATACTGCTGCCCCAGCGGCCGTGACCGATAAGCAGATAACCGCGTTCCTCCTGACGCATGCGACTGTTCCACTCGCGGATAGTGTCGGCCATCTCGCGCGTTCGGAGCACTGAAAACGCCTCGCTGCGGAGGTAGATTACATCGCGCACATCATCGATCTTACCAATGCCGAGCGCATTCTCGCTGCTTAGCCAAGCACCCGACTCGTCGATTTGCGACCAGTCCACTTTCGCACTCAGGCTGTCGGCCGAAATCGGACGGATTTGCAGCACATTGAACTCTGCCGGACGAACCTCCAGATTCGCCGCAAACTCTATCTCTACGGGGCATTTCATCTCCTGCTGCGCAATATCGAGCAGCGACTGAATAATGCTTGCCAGCGGGAACGTGTTGTATTTTAAGATTGGGGCAAACGTGATGAATCGAGGCCCTTGCGTGAAGCAGTTATCTACGATGCGCTGATTGGCATAATCAAACGTGGATGCCACCTTCTTCAAGCTCGCAAACTGCTCGCAATCAGCCAATCGGAGTTGCTCCAGATTGACGGCATCATCTACCGAAGTGCGGAACTTTCCGGGCTCCAAACTGAGCGCAAACATATCCTGCTGCGTCTCGCGCATGGTGTGCTCTGGGGTGGAAGTCTGCATCACTTTCTTCGGATATTTGGGGCAGAAACGCAGCACCTGATCGCCATCCACCACCGCTTTTCCCAAGCCATACGCCACCTTCACGATGCCGTCTTCGGGTTTTTCTTCGCCCACGGGGTAGAAATTAATGCTGCGCGCCACACCGCTGAACGTAGGGAAGAAATACCCCTGCTGTTCTTCGCCGCACACCTCCTGCAGCACCACCGCCATCTTCTCCTCGCTCACGATATTGCCGCTACTCATGATATAGCCCTTCGAAGCCGCCATATATACGGAAGCAAACACGCTCTTGATGGCTTTTTTAAGCAAACGCATAGTCTGATCCTCGTTGTCTGTATGCGGAATCATATAGGTAGAATAAACGCCCGCAAACGGCTGATAATAAGAGTCTTCCAGCTTCGATGAGCTGCGGATGGCCAGCGGTTTATGCGTCACTCTTACGAAATCCCGGAGCGCACAAATAAGATCCTCCGGCAAGCCCGAAGTCACGAACTCCGAGAGAATCTCTTCATCCGACAATTCGGAATTCACCACATCCTGCAAGCCGTTATCGAGAATAAAACGATCAAAATATTCGGCTGTAATGACCATCGTTCGGGGCACCGATACGCGCACCCCTTCCCATTTATCATATAGGTCGTATTTCTGCAAAACATGGTTCAAGAACGCCAAACCACGCGCTTTGCCCCCCAGCGAGGAGGTGCCGAGGCGGGCAAAGAGAATGGTATCGTTATAGGATTCGGGGCTGTATTTGGCCACCACGCCGAACGCCTGATGGATGCGGTAATCGTGGATCATCTCTACGAGTTGCTGCCGCCCTTCCTCCGTATTTTCCTGCGTTGTATGATGCAGCTGCACCTGTCTGCCGATATTGAAAAGGCCGCGAGCAAACAGCCATTTACTCATGTAGTTATTCGACGAATAGCGGTAGAAATCCTCCGCTGAGATGCTCTTGAGCAGGTTTTCAAACTGCGCCAAATCGCTGGCTCGCGCGATGATCTCACCCGTCTGTTTGTGGGTTACAATGAAATCGCCAAAACCAAATTCGCGGCCGATATAATCTGCAAGTTCCTGCGTGATGGTCTTGCTCGTTTTCACCACAAACCCTACCTTCAGTTCCTTCGCCACTTCGCGCATCTCCTCTTGGCTCGACTGCAGGAGAAACGGCATGGTTGGGTTGATCTCGCGCACATGGCGGCAGAGCTCCACACCGGCGTGGACAGCTTGCGTCTGCGGGTCATCGCCCTTATGCACCACGAAGTCAATATCGGAAATCACGCCGATGATATTATCCTGATAGCGGTCATAAAGCTGCTGCGCTTCTTCCAGACAGGTAGCCATCAGAATCTTCGGACGAGCCCGTTTGCGGAGCAGCTGCTGCTTCTCATTGAGCGCATCTCGGAGGGCGGCATGATTCTGCTGCAGAAGCAGTTTATACAGCACGGGAAGGTAAGTGGAATAGTAGCGAACAGAATCCTCCACGAGCAGGATGGCACGCACTTCGCCTTCAAGAATATCGTGCTCTGCGTTGAGCTGATCTTCCAGCAGTTTGATGATGGCGATAATGAGGTCCGTTTGATTGTTCCAGCAGAAATAATAATCCACCGCCTGCTTGTTTTGCTCGTGCTCGATGCGTTTATACACCTCTCGGGAGAAGTTGGTGAGCAAAACGAACGGGCTGTCAGGCATCAGCTTTTTCATTTCTCGCGCAAAATCAAAGACGCGCGAGGATGCAGCATTATACATAGCAATCACCGTGTCGTAATGATGCCCATTTTTCACGAGTTCGAGCGCCTCTTCCGGCGTCTCTGCACGGCGGATAGCAGGCGGGTTGCTCAAGTTAAGCTCGAGGTATTCTTGCGCAATCTGCTCTTCGATGCGACCATCTTCTTCAAGCGCAAACTTGTCGTAGTTGTTGCACACCAATAAGATTCGCCGGATACGACGAACCATCAAATCCTGTATGGCTGTTGTATTCATTCCTTATAATAGATTCTTTTTACGCGTCGGCTGACGCCGGTAAGAATTTCGTAAGTGATGGTTCCGAGTTGTTCGGCCAGTTCGGCAATCGGAAGTTGGTCGCCAAAGATGATGGCCTCATCTCCGGGTTGAGCATCCGTTCCCGTCACGTCAATCATGGCCAAGTCCATGCAAACATTTCCCATCACGGGGCAGCGTTTTCCGCGCACAATCACGTGCCCGGCACCATTGCCCAAGCGGCGGTCAAACCCATCGGCATAACCAATCGGAATCACGGCTATCTGCCGGTCTTCCTTCAGCCAAGTATGTCGTCCGTAACCTATAGATTCGCCCGCGCGGATAGTCTTCACGCTCAGCAATGTGGATTTGAGCGTACATACGTTTCTCAACTGCGCGCCCGAGAAAGAGAAGCCATATAAGCCGATTCCGAGACGGCACATATCGAACTGATACTCCGTAAAACGCTCTATACCCGCGGAATTGAGGATATGCTTCATAGGGCGATGTCCCACATATTCGGGGCGCTTCTCCAGCCCCTCAATCAAGAAATCCGCACAGCGGGAGAAGAGGGCAATCTGCTCGCGCGTAAAATCATCCCATTGCGGCTCATCGGCCACGCATAAGTGCGAGAAAATACTCTTCACGCGTACAGCTTTCTGCTCAGCAAGTCGGCTCAGCAACTGCGGCATATCTGCCCAATCGAAGCCCAAGCGGTGCATGCCCGAATCGATTTTTATATGAATCGGATAATGCTCCATACCGCTCTGATTCGCCACCATAATGATATTCTCGAGCGACTGAAACGAATAGATATTCGGCTCTAAATTATTCTCGATAATGGTGCTGAGAGCCGTCACTTCGGGGTCCATGATGATAATGGGCAGATGGATACCTGCACGGCGCAACTCCACACCCTCATCGCATACGGCTACCGCCAAGCAGTCGGCTCCGCATTCTTGCAAGCACTCAGCAATCTCGATACTACCCGTGCCGTAAGCAAACGCCTTCACCATGCAGGTAAGTTTGGTCTCCGGCTTCAGCAGATTCTTGAAATAGCGCACGTTATCGGCCAATGCCGTCAGATTGACGCGCAGCACCGTCTCGTGCGTTTTCTTGAGCAGCCGCTCTTGGATAACCTCCTCTTCATAACCAAGCGCGCGCATCACGGCCGCGCAGGTGCGGGCATTCTGATGGGTTGCGTCTTCGATAATCGTAGAGCAGCCTTTGAAGAGCTTCATTTTCTCTGCTCGTTTCTCTTCTATGGAGGAGAAGTTTTCGCCATGTTCTTGCCCAATATAGGTGATTACGCCCATCGTTGGACGGATAATCCGCTCAAGCTTTTCCATTTCGCCCGGCTGCGAGATGCCCGCCTCAAAGAGCGCCAATTCCGTATCGGGCTGGAGTTGCCAAACGGACAAAGGTACACCTATTTGCGAGTTATACGATTTAGGGCTGCGAACAATGCGGTAGTCGTCTTTGAGCAGTTCATACAGCCATTCCTTGACCACCGTCTTACCATTGGACCCGGTGATGCCTATCACTTGGCAGTTCGGACAAAGACTGCGCTTGTATGCCGCCAAATCCTGCAACGCTGCAAGCGTATCTTCTACGAAAATAAACGATGCTCCGCGATACACATCTCTGAGCCGCACATCTTTGCGCACCATAAATGCGCGCACACCTCGTTCAAAAAGGGGAGCAATAAAATCAGCGCCATCGCGCTGTTCGGTGCGGAGAGCTATGAACAAGGTATGCTCTGCATCGCTGCCGAGCTCACGCGAGTCGGTCAGCAGATAGTTGATATCGGTATCGTTCGTGATACCCGCTTGCGCATGCAGCGCAACTGCTATTTCTGTAAGTTTCATTTTTATCACGGCAGAGCCAATGACCTGCCTTAATTCAAATCATATCCATAATGCTTCAGGCGCCCTTCTTTCTGCCGCCAGTCTTTATCGACCTTCACGAAGAGCTGCAAGAAAATCTGCTTGCCGAAGAACGCTTCCAAATCTTTACGCGCATCGCTGCCCACTTTCTTGAGTGCCGCGCCCTGACGACCGATGATGATGCCCTTTTGGCTCTCGCGCTCCACGAACACCACAGCCGAAATACGTATCATCTTGGATTCTTCCTTAAACGACTCCACCTCCACTTCTACCGAGTAAGGAATCTCCTTGTCGTAATGAAGCAGAATCTTCTCGCGTATTATCTCGTTTACGAAAAAGCGCTCGGGCTTGTCGGTCAACTGATCTTTATCAAAATAGGGTGCGCCTTCCGGCAAACATTCTACAATGCGCTTGAGCAATCCGTCGATGCCAAATTTCTCCTGCGCTGAGATTTGAAAAATCTCCGCCATCGGCAGCTCTTTGTGCCAGAAATCCACCAGCGAAGCCAAGGTCTCCTGCGTGGTCAAGTCGATTTTGTTGATTACGAGAAACACCTTCGCCCGCGATTTCTTCACTTTCTCAACGAAATCCGCATTCCGTTCGGCAGAGTCGTTCACATCGGTTATATACATTAGAATATCGGCATCCACCAGTGCAGACTGACTGAATTCGAGCATCTGCTCCTGCAGTTTGTAGTTGGGCTTGAGCACGCCTGGCGTATCAGAAAACACAATCTGATAATCGTCTGAATTCACGATGCCCATGATCCTGTGGCGAGTCGTTTGCGCCTTGGAGGTGATGATGCTCAGCCGCTCACCTACGAGCGCGTTCATCAGCGTTGATTTACCCACATTCGGGTTGCCCACAATATTTACAAATCCACTTTTGTGCATAATATTCCAATTTAGGCTGCAAAATTAGTAATTATTTTTGGGATACGCAAAAAAAATGCTCTTATTTGCACTTTCCTTCCCACTATTTGTGGGAATTAAGCAGATTTATCGTTTTTTTCTTGCTCATATCGTTTTTTTATAGTACTTTTGCGCCGAATTTTGACTTTACACGAACCCAACGCCTTACGTAAAGGTGCGGTTCTTTAATTTATTAACAATAATATCAATTCAAAAATCATCTTGGCGGCATTTGTTCGCTGCCAGGACGTAAACGTTTGTAGGTTTATGATTAACATTACTTTCCCGGATGGGAGTGTCCGCGAGTTCGCTGAAGGCGTAACCGGACTTCAAATCGCTGAGTCTATCTCTCAGCGTCTGGCACAGGAAGTGCTGGCAATTGGCGTAAACGGCGAGACGCAGGATCTCTCGCTTCCCATCAACTCTGACGCCTCCATCAAACTGTATAAGTTTGACGATCCCGAGGGCAAACATGCATTCTGGCACACCTCCTCTCACTTGATGGCAGAGGCGCTGCAGGAACTCTTCCCCGGCATCCAGTTTGGTATTGGTCCGGCTATTGAAAACGGCTTCTATTACGACGTTTTTCCCGCAGAGGGACAGACTATCAAAGAAGCTGATTTCGAGCGCATTGAGAAGAAGATGATGGAGCTCGCGCAAAAGAAAGAACGCCTCGTACGCAAGTCGGTTGCCAAGGCCGATGTGCTCCGCGATTTTTCCGCAAAGGGGCAGCACTTCAAGTGCGAACTCATCGCCGACTTGGAAGACGGCCATATTTCTACGTACACGCAGGGTAATTTCACCGACCTCTGCCGCGGCCCGCATATCCTTTCTACCGAGCCTATCAAGGCCGTGAAAGTGCTCTCTTGCGCAGCTGCTTATTGGCGCGGAGATGAGAAACGACCGATGATGACCCGCGTATATGCCATCACCTTCCCGAAGAAAAAGATGCTCGATGAATACCTGACCATGCTGGAGGAAGCTAAGAAACGCGACCACCGCAAGATCGGTAAAGAGATGGAGCTCTTTATGTTCTCTGAGCGCGTAGGTAAAGGATTGCCGATTTGGTTGCCTAAGGGCACCGACCTCCGCTTGCGCCTGCAGGATATGCTTCGCCGCATTCAGAAGCAATATGGCTATAACGAAGTGATCACTCCTCATATCGGTTCGAAGAATCTCTACGTCACTTCCGGCCACTGGGATCATTATGGCAAAGACTCTTTCCAGCCCATCCATACGCCCGAAGAAGATGAGCTCTACATGCTCAAACCGATGAACTGCCCCCATCACTGTGAGGTGTACGCCAGCAAGCCACGTTCGTATAAGGAGCTGCCGTTCCGCTGCGCTGAGTTCGGCACCGTCTATCGCTATGAGCAGTCGGGCGAGCTTCACGGTCTCACCCGCGTGCGCTCGTTTACACAAGACGATGCACATATTTTCTGCCGTCCTGACCAGGTGAAGGAAGAGTTCATAAAGGTGATGGAGATTATCCAACGCGTGTTTGCTACCTTCCAATTCTCCGAGGAGAACGTGGAGGTGCAGATTTCGCTCCGCGACCCCAACAACCACGAGAAGTACATCGGCTCGGATGAGGATTGGGCAAATGCCGAAAAGGCAATCATCGAGGCTTGCCAGGAGAAAGGCATGAAGGCTCGGCAGGAACTCGGCGAAGCCGCTTTCTATGGTCCGAAGCTCGATTTCATGGTGAAAGATGCTATCGGCCGCCGTTGGCAGCTCGGTACTATCCAAGTCGATTATCAGCTCCCGCAGCGTTTTGAATTGGAGTATGTAGCCGACGACAACACCAAGCGTCGTCCGGTGATGATTCACCGCGCACCGTTCGGTTCGATGGAGCGCTTTGTAGCCGTGCTCATTGAGCACACCGCCGGTCGTTTCCCTCTCTGGCTCACGCCCGATCAGGTGGCTATCCTGCCCATCTCTGAGAAATCCAACGATTACGCTGACCGCGTGCAGAAACTGCTCAACGATAAAGGCATCCGCGCCACCGTTGACAACCGCAACGAGAAGATCGGCCGCAAGATTCGCGACAACGAGCTCAAGCATATACCTTACATGCTCATCGTGGGCGAGAAGGAGGCTGAGCAGAACCTCGTATCTGTTCGTCGCCAAGGTGCGGAAGACAAGGGCCAGATGACACCAGAAGCTTTCGCTGACATGATCAACGCTATCGTAGCCGAGCAGATGGCTCATTGCTAATCCTCCCTCTGCTAAACACACAACCGCCCCGCATTACGCGAGGCGGTTGTTTCGTTTGCCATCTGAGAGTAGTTGGCGAGATTATATCTTCAGATTGAGGCTGATGAAATACGTACGCGGGAGGGATGGACCGTAGATATAAGAGGCATCGCGGTCCATGCCTTGGTCGATGTCGGGTTGGAATTGATTGAGCATATTCTTTACACCAACAGCAATCTCGAGTGTATAGGGGCTATGTACGGAATAATCTGTATCCGGACCAGCAACGACTGCAGCTGACGTAAGATCGCAAGAGGAGCCCGGCACAGCAGCGCCTTTTCTCTGAGCCGAGGAGAAATGCTTGGTAGAGTGAGAAGACTTACTATGAGCGGTTTTATGGGGATAAAGGTGAATTTCATAGCCAATCTTGGCATCCCACTCAAAAAAGGTAGGCGTAAGTGTCTCCTGATCGGCTTCGATAAACCCTGCGTAATGGGGCACAAGCATTTGACCAGTGAGCTTGCCGTTGGTGGAGATATTTAACCCATGAATCGGCTGCACATTGATGAGGAAATAGCCGTAATGGTCGGGTGTTCTGAACATACGCCTTTGCGCGGGCAGGTCGTCTGACCACTGATGCGGCTCGATGTAGCGGCTGTAGTTGTAAGTGTATCCGGCTTGGAGAGAGAACAGTCGTCCGTAAGCCACCTTCGCTTCCAGGTTGGCGCCTGCCACTCTCGCCCCACTCGCATTGGTGCGGGTGAGCAAGAGGTTGCCTTGTGCATCGTGACCATTCTGCACGAGGGTAAACACATTATCGAGTTGCGTAAAGAAACCTTCTACCGTGAGGTTACAGTCCCAACGCCCGAATTGCTCGTAAAGATCCACGCTGGCGCTTACGGAGTTCGACGATTCATGTTTGAGCCCTTCATCAAGCGTGATGAGCGACACCTCGCCTCCTACTGCCCCCACGTGCAGGTCCTCCTCATAGGCTTGCGGAGCGCGGTAACCATTGGCATAACTCAAGCGCAATATCACCTGTTCGATGGGCGTATAGCGGATATTGGCGCGCGGAGAAAAAACGGGCTTACTGAGCATGTTGTGTTTCTCCAAACGGCCGCCAATCAGTATCGACCATTGCTTACTTTTCCATTCGTTTTGCACATAGCCGCCATATAGATGCACCTGCTGATGGAGGTTGCGGTGGTAGCCGAGAATCTGATCGTGGAGGTCGTTGAACGAATATTCAGCGCCCAAGCTCAAGTCAGCTCCCATTCGTCCGCAAGGGTAGGAAAAACGGTATTGAGCACCTGTCACGGAGGTCAGATCGCGCGATTTGCCATAGGCATTGGGGTTGTAGTTAGTGCCGAAATAGCTGTCGCGGTTGATATGCTGGAGCGAGGAATAGACGCTCACGAAATGTTTATTGTCGTCCGTGAAATAATCCCATTTGAGCGAAGCGGCATCAATCTGATGGCGGAGTTGCTCGGTGAGGGGCGACTCGTGCGGCTGGATGCTATCAATGCCATAACCGCCGCGGCGTTTCTCACCCGTGTGGTGGTATTCGGCCGTTATCTTGGAGTAGTCAGAGGTTTTGAAAAACGAGCGGAACCCGAGCGTGGTGGTGTTGAGCAAGGGCGCTTCCGAATAGCCATCCCCGTCGCGGTCGTAAGCGCTCCTATTGCGCTGCACCCCGAAGAGAAACAGCCCCACCTTGTGGTTACTGCTCATCACGCTGGCATTCATGTTGGTAGTGATGTCGGTGGCACCGCGTTCGTTGACCATCGTGGTGTTAGAGAGATTGAGGAAATTGCGGGTAGGCTCTTTGGTAATAATATTCACCACGCCCGCAATCGCATTAGCTCCGAAGATGGCACTGCCTCCGCCTCGAATGACCTCAATGCGATCCACCATCCCGGTGGGCACTTGCTCCAACCCATATACACTCGCCAACGAACTGAAGATCGGACGAGAGTCCATCAAAATCTGCGAATATTGGCCTTCTAATCCGTTGATGCGAAGCTGCGGAGAGCCGCAATTGGAACAAGACATCTCCACGCGCAAGCCCGTCTGAAAATTCAGTACATCGGCCATCGACTGCGCGTTCACATTCTCAATCATCAGCGGCGAAATGACATTTACAATCGTAGCTACATCCCGCTGCTTAGTCTCGTATTTATTGGCCGTCACAACCACGTTATCCAGCTCAAAAGCGCTCTCGCGCATCATGATATTCAGCACAATGGTGGTATCGCGAGTGACCAGAATCTCGCGCTCTTCCGTGTCGTAACCCACCATCGAAAACACGAGCGTATGTTTGCCAGCTGGCAGGCGTTTGATTAGATAATGCCCCGACTCATCGGTGGTAGTACCAATGGCAGTTCCTTGAATTTGCACGTTAATAAACGGTAAGTGCTCTTTCGTATCGGCATCCAATACGTGTCCCGCCACATGCGAGTCCGTTTGCGACCAAGCTGCCGCATTCACAAAGCTCAGCAGCGTTAATAATAATAGTTTTAAAAGAGTTAAACAAGCATTTTTTTTCATTGTCATTATTTATTGTATGCATGTACGCTAAACTGCGGTTTGCTTTGCGCCTCCAATGCAGCTATACGAGCCTCTAGCGCACGCAAGTCCGAAAAGAGAACCATCACGGAATCGTCGGCCGCAAGCGATAGGCTATACGTACACATGAGCGCAATGCAAACTATTCTAAAAATAGTTTTCATTGTGATAATGTTAAGGCTGCGCAGCGTGCACGCTGTGGTATATGTGGAATAGCGCAATAAGGACGAAACCAACTGCAACATTAGAAACGCACCTTACCGCATAGTACAATCTTATGGCTTACATGTACAACTATATTTATATAGCGTACACGCACGCGCAACCAGTGAGAAATGAAATAATTTTTGGGGAAACAAATGCATCAGCATGCCGGGGGAGCACGCGGTACAAGGCAGAAAGTATGTTGCGAAACGAATATACAATTCTGCTGAATGCCTATGGTATTAAGGAGTTGATAATCAGCCGATAAGTCCGTGTCAGGCATCTCGCCCGTAAGGAGGAACTGGCTGTTGAGTGAAGCGATGATGGTCAATTCTTTTGTACTATGACCACCAGTATCGGTATCTTGGTGCGAACTGCGATGCATGTGTGAATGCACTATCGTCACACCATTTACGATATGCGAGTGAACGAAGAAATTTACCTGAACATAATACGTAGCAAAAAGAAGCAGCAATACCATTGCCGCTATCCTTGCGATAGTATGTTCTTTACGGTTCACGCTGCAAAGGTACAAAGAATTTTTGGCACGGCCAAATTTTTAGCAAAAAAAATTACAGAACGTACTATTTTGATACAGATTGTGTAAATTTTTTGCAACATTTTCTATTTATCAGGGAGGGCAGTTATTTGTATCGTTTACTTAGCAGATTTTTGGAATGTGCAAATTTATTTGCTACATTTTCTGTTTATCAGGGAGGGCTGTTATTTGTATCGTTTACTTAGCAGGCGATACTATCGCCGCATTGCGCACCTCCGCATTGGAGATGGCTGCTGCCTATCTGGAGTGCGAATTCCGGCGTATTGTTTGTTGGCCCGCTGCCTATCCAGAGTGCGAGCTCCAGCGTATTGTTTGTTGGCTGCTGCCTATCCGGAGTGCGAGCTCCGGCGTATTGTTTGTTGCCCGCTGCCTATCCGGAGTGCGAGCTCCGGCGTATTGTTTGTTGGCTGCTGATAGTATCTGCAGAAATCTGAAAGATTTACTTCCCCGACTGCGCCTTCTTCAGCAAGCGAGTTCCTTCTTCAGCAGATTCAACGGACAGAGCCCTACTACCCATTAGAGGATGCCCCAAAACTACCATTTTTACAACAACAGTTTCCACAATATTGAAAAAAGTCGCACCCTTGACGCAACACTTACTTTATTACAGATATAAACATGGGAATGCAATACTAAAGGACTGTAACTCCAAGCGGAATTACAGTCCTTTCTATCTGCACTACAACGCAACTTCAGATCTACGGATGGTTACTTTCAATCCAGCCTTTACGTATATGTAATAAGGTACCCGTAGGCGGAATTAAATTATTTTTTTACAAATTTAAAGACCGAAAGTGTAAACGATCACCTGACACACGGCAAGTAAAACACTATTTATTTTCATTTGCGTTATCATTCGACTGAACAAGTTCGGTGGATTCATTTGGCTGTCGCTTGACTTTAATCCTGAGGGAAAAGAACATTGCAATTCCGAGGACAATAAACAATCCGAACGTTCCCACAAGAAGAGCCATATCAGCAATATTCAGAAGGATATAGATGAACACATCAACCAAGCCCATGAAGAGACAAATAGCAGTAACAGTCTTTTTATCATGTACAATAGCATTAAGGTAGAGTGCTACCATTCCCAAAATAAGTACAGCTGAGGCTATATATGCCAATCCGAAACCTATCCACTCCGCAAGAGACAAGAGCATCAGGTAGAAGAGGACGAGTGCAGCTCCGATAAGAAGGTAGTTCAGTGCGTTGATTTCACTACCAACACTCATTTCTCCGAAAAATACGGCAACCAAAGAAAGGAGTATGACAAGGAAAGCATATTTCAGTGCCCTGTTAGTCTGGGTATATTGACCGTCTCTTACAAGAAACTTTGTGCCAACTGTGTCAAAACTCATTGATTTGCCTTTGCTATAAAAGACCTGGTCATCAGCCTTCCTGCTGATATCGATCACCTTCCATGTGGCAGTAAATCCATCTTTGGTTATTTCACGAGTCGATGGGAGAGTCATTCCCATGAAACTTGGATCAGTACTATTTCCATGCATGGTGACTTTGGAATCCTTGCCAATCGGAGCAAAGTGCAGCTCACCAGAACCCTTCAAGTTCGTTTTGAGAGAAAACTTTACCTCTTTTTTGAGCATACCCTTCAAGTTAGCCAACTCACATACAGTTTCGGAAGAATAGCCAAAAATCGACCTCAACTCTTTGCTACCATACGTATTGAAATGCTCATCCAGAATAATACTACTATCGTTTAGGGTAATCTGAATACCTTCTTCAAGTCCTTTTGCATCAGCAATAGCTGCAATAACCTGACCATGTTCCCAGTCGATCCACAGAGACTTTTGACTGTCAACATCAAATGTACTTTCGACCATATCCTTCAAATTGAAGGTACCTTCAATATTGACAGCGGCGTTATAAACCGAAGCATCAAAGATACCTCGATGAAGGTTTTCGCTTTTTACGGTCGCGTCAACATTCATGTGTTCAGGAAAAACATACAGACATGTGTATATGCCAGCCTTTCCATATTCACTTACAGGAACGCAAAGAACCGGCCCAACAAAAGTCTGACTGCCACTCCAGGACTTCGACACTTCGAGCTGAGTTGCCTCTGAGAGGCTTTCCCGCTCATAAACAATAGACTTGATACAAAGGCTGACCAATCCGCAGATAACAGTCATTAAGCCAATCAAAAAAATCTTTTTCATGTATTTATCCATAACAATTTACTAAAGCTTGCCACACTCACATAAGCAAGTAGTGGGGATTCATTTTTTAAAAGAAGTAATTTTGGGGACTAACATAATGCAAAGAAGTAACCCATGTTTGAATCGAAATTTGATTTTCTTCCTTTTTGATTTTTGTTTATATACCTCTTTATGATATAAGAGAGGCAAAAGTAACCTGTTTTCTATCATTGCCATGCAGATTAATGCACCAGGCACGCCACAAATTCTTTCGGAAGGATGATATTCTCCACATCAATGGCATCCGTAAAGAGTGGAGCAATCTCCTCGTCACGGAATCCAGCTATGCCGCAACCTATTCGTGTGACGAGGAATGTGAGCCAGCTGTGCTCCTTGGCGAAACAGATGAACGCATCTACATAAGGCTTGATGGTATCCACCCCACCCTGCATAGTAGGGATGGCGTATGTCTGACCGTGCAGACCTACACCTTCGCCCCATACGGCACCAAACCTGTTGTAAGCCAAGCGTGCAGCACCGCCACCATGTGCGCCAGCCAGATTGCTTCCAAACACGAATATCTCGTTCTCCTTCAAGTCCGAAATCCTTTCGGGAGTGTATGCTCTGTTGTACATAAGTTTCTTGTTTAATCCTACGGGTCTCATATTACAATAACGCTCATACCACTGACGCTTTTCCGGTGTGTCAATGGGGGCACATTCGCTGATGATGCAACTTGTATAGAGGTCATCGGCAAGGGTAAGGATGATATCGGAGAGCTCAAGGGTCTGCTCCAGATTCTTGCCTTGCGGACAGAACAGTCGCTTGCGCTTCATAGCCTCATATCCATATATTGCACCCATGATGTTGCCACACACGGCACCGGTGGAATCGCTGTCACCATCATGGTTCACGGCTGCAATAAGGGCTTCCTCTATACTGCCTACATGACGCACGGCACAGTAGAGCGCAATGGCCCATGCCTCTTCGCCCGTCCATCCCTCACCAAGCATGCGGATATTCTCTGCATCGCTCTTGTCGTTGGCAGCAAACGCCACAGCCATACGGGTGAGATTGGCAAGGTAACGCTTGTCTTCCTCATATTCACCTTTGTAGATATTATCAAGCGCATCGATGGTTTCAAGGGCTATGTCAGCTATGTTTGCCTTGATCTCGTTCTCTTCCATCCTTATCACACTATAAATGAGGTGTGTCAGCATGGCTGAAGGGAGGAATGCCAAGGGATGTTTGTGGGTGACAGCAGCCACCTCTGCTCCAGCTTCGTCCATTTGCTGTACATTGTAGAACGACTCGCCACGACTCCAATAACCCGCCATGAGCAGCGCCATGGGAGCCACTCGCATGATGCCACCGCAGCCCTTGCTGTTGTTCTGCACCTTATTGCCTTGATACAGACTCTCACATGCCGAAAGGCAGGTGTTGCCCGGTGCACGGAGGTGAGCCAGTTCAGGAAGGTCACGGATCCAAGTGTAGTGGAAATCATCCGTCAGCATCTGCTTTTTCTTGCCAGTCTGCGTATAATACCAGTCCAGGTAGGCTCCATCCACATATTTCTCCGGCTGTCCGCCGATGCCTCGCATATAGCCTCGTGTCACTCCCATCAACATACCACATGCCGTGAAGAGCGTCATCTGTGTGTCATCGCTCACCAAAGCCTTGCCGTCAGAGTTCAAGTCGAACTTCGTGATACCCTTACTGCCATATTGCGCAAGGATGCTCCTGCGGCTCATGAACTCCACCGTATAACCCAGCGCATCACCAACAGCACCTGCCATCAGCGAACCACGGATGCGGTCTTTTGTTCTCAACTTCAGATATTCCCCTCTTTGTTTGCAACTCTCCACGAACTGACGGACGAAATCAATCTGTTCCTGTGTCTCAGGAGATTTGCGGTGAGAAGCTTTCGGCATTTCCGAGAAACGGCTACGCATGACTGTAAGTGCATTCTCCAAAGTAGGCTCTTTCATCTGTCGTGCTTCATAACACGCCACGATGGTACCTGTACGGCCTACCCCTCCCCAGCAATGGATATAGGTGTATCCGTCCTGCTGCATCAGGTATTCCATCTTGTCAATGAGTTGATGCACAGCCTCTACCGACTCCGGTACATTCACATCGCGGATGGGAAAGCGAAGATAGGTGGTGTCGCTGGGCAACAGTTGGCGATAAGGTCGCAATTCGCCCTCTTCGGTGAGGTCTACGAAATGGCGCACGCCAAAGTGGTGCATCCTCTTCAGCTTTGCTTCTGCCAGTTCGCCATATTTGTCCCCAGGATATTCCCCTGCGAACAGTTTCCCACCGCAATAATAGGACTGATGCAACGGGCGACTGACAAATGCCTCAAAACGGTCGTTGATGTCGAGCAGGTCGGCTGGAAGCAGCGCACGACATTGGTTGACAAGCTCGTCTCTGAACCCTCCTCCAATCACGCTGAAACGTTTCGCTCCGGCAATTGAGGCCGTCATGGCTCCAATGGTGTCAGAATCGCCACCCATGGAAATGGCCAGTCGCAATGCCTTCTCGGCAGGATACCCACCCCGCTCGAGATAAGCCTTGATGGCAATGGGCACACTGCCTTGGCAGGTCACATCAAAACCGTATGCATCACGGATGTCATCCAATTTGAAGTTAAGGTTATAGCCTATCTTCTCTGTGACGAAATGCCGTATCTCTTCCTCTGCACCGAGCGATATGTTTTTATGAAGAAAAACACAGCCTGCTATGGCTTGTGCTCCCTTGATACCCTCTGGATGGTTATGAGTGACGGAAGCCGTGATGCGTGCCAACTCCAATGCCTCCTCCAGCGAATTGGCATATAGTCCCACGGGACTCACCCTCATGGCTGAACCATTGCCAAAACTATTGTAGGGCTGCGGATGGTCGCTCATCAGCCACTGCGAAAACATCTTGCCGTAGCCGGCATGAGGGTATTTCCTTCCCAAACGCTGCATACATGCCACCAATGTCTCAGGTTGATGCTCCGGGTCGGTCATCAGCCACTCAGCCACGGCAAGTGTCATCACCGTGTCGTCCGTGAACCTGCTTCCCTTGGGAACCAGTTCAAAATCTTCTGTCTTAATGTTGTGCCACTCGCGGGTACTGCCCACAATGTCGCCTATGATTGCTCCTAACATATTCTTATAGCTCTCGTTTGACTAACGGCAATATATTTCCGTCAGTGTCCACCCCATAGATTTCAAAATATATCTCCTCGCCCGTTGCGGGCACTGCAAGGATGTGCTCATTACATGTCTTGTCTATTTCAAAAAGAAAAAGACTTCTACGATTAATTACAGAGAATCCCTTTCGACGGAAAACGAGCCCTTTGCCCAAGTCACTCTGCACATCCTCATAATATTTGTAATGATCATGACAATACATCCCCTTTTCTGTCGTCCAATCACCCTCGTGAGCAACCAGAATAGCCGTAAGATTCTTGCCATTGGGCAAATCTATTCGGTCTATGTGAAAACTTGCATAGATACGTGAAGGACCGCAGAAATCTATGAAGTTAATGTAACTCACTCCATCGGTTGGATGTTCAGCACTTTCCTTGCAGATATCTGACAGCCTCATCTGCTGCCATTTCATGAATGGTATATAATACATATCTTGTCGATTATTCTAAAAAATTAACTTTTTTGATTTTGGCTGCAAAGGTACGAAGATTATTTGGGATGTGCAAAATTATTTGCAACATTTTAATAAAAATTCGAGTACCGCTGTTCCCTCGCGGAATTAAAGGTACTAAATATTTTTTAATTTTGCAAGTTTTCTAAGATTTTGGGACTATTATAACCATTCACGGCTGCCTGACGAATACACTCCATCGAACCGCTACGGTCGAGGATAATCACATTGAAGACCTGCGTCTTCTTAATCTCTTGCCGTCCTTTACTCTTCCATCGATTCAAATGATTATCAGTTTTACTATTACATGCCTATCTTTCAAATGTTTGAAAAATCTGCTTTTGTCTTGTGATATGCGGAACGCACCATGCCAAGGATGTTCAGCACATGCTCCACGTTGTTCTTCAGACTATCCATGTCGGTGTAGAAGAACTCGCAGCTGGCAGTTACGCTTTTCAGTGTTTGGTCAATATACACCTTGGCAAGCTTTACCTCGCGGCTCACCTTGTTGCAGACAGCCAGCGTGAGGGTCTCTTCTCCTTCGTCCACTTCGGAGAACTGGGGCAGAATAGCCGAGATATACTGCTCTTCCTCCTGACCCGTCAAAAAGAAGATGCTTTTCATCTGGAAACGGACGCAAACATCTCCGTCATCATCCACATAGGGCTTGTAACCGAGGCTCTCGATAGCCTCCAATATCATTTCTTTCTTTGTCATAGTCTTTCCCTTCTGTTTATTCGTTATCTTCATCATCTGCAATCTCCTCTGCATCAATCTCCTCAGCACTTTCAGCAGTGTCATCAGCGGAGAAATCGTTTGCCATCGTTTCCTCAATCTCTGCCATCACCTTGCGAGCAAAGACAAGTCCTGCTTCCAACTGAAGTATCATGCGTGAGATTACCGTCATCAGGTCTTCCTCGCCACAGAGTTGACCTTCGCCCATCTGTTCTCGCGACACAATCAGTTCACGCTCATAGAACAACCAGACGCTGTTTCCAAGTATATAGGCCTTGATATACTTCAGCGTGGAGTTGATCTTCTCCAACAAGGCGCATATCTGCAACATCTTATCTTCCTCCACTTCAACAATGCCAGGAAGTGCAATAGTGAGAAACTCCTCGTCGTTCTCATTGTACATGTACAGCAGGTTCAGTCCCTCGTAGTTGAAGCAGTAACCCATGCCTTCCTCTTCTTCCAACTTGAAACCCAAGTCTCTTAATGCTTCCAAAATCTTCTCTTTCATACATTTTCAAATTATAGATTATTATTCATCTAAAACCTATTGTGGCGTGGCGACAGCCTTCATCCTTAGGAGAGAACTCACTCCTCACTCGCTCATACTCCCGTAGGTCTCTGCCACTGACAGAAGGACGCTTCTTAGAAATGACTTCTTCGAGCAGAGTCTGGCTGATAGGCTGGTACTCGTCTGTCTTTCCCTTGATGGTGGCATTGAACATCTTTCTTGCCTCCGACTTCACTATGTAACTGATGTCGCTGCAGTTGTAACCCTCTGTCAGCTCTGCCAGTCGGTTGATGTCAATCCCCTCATCCGAGGGAAGTTTAGAGAGTGCCAACGAGAACAGACTCTTGCGTGCTTCCATGTCGGGCATGTCTATATATACCATCTCGTCAATACGTCCTGTTCGCAGCACAGCCCTGTCGATACGTTCCGGATGGTTGGTGGCGGCAAGGACATAGATACCACGTTCCGAAGCATTGTTGAGCATACAGAGAAACTCGTTGACCTCACTGTCATAGTGTTGGTTTGCCTCGTCACCAGAGCGTCTAGGTACCATGGCATCAAACTCGTCGAAGAACAGCAGTGTGGGAGCTTTTTTCTCCGCATCCTTGAACACCTCGCCAATCTTCTGTTGTGTTCCGTGAATCCATGTGCAGGCGAGGTCGTCAGGCACAATCTTCATGAAGTTGATACCTATCTCCTCAGCCATCTTCTCGGCGAAGAACGTCTTGCCGCAACCAGCAGGACCATAAAAGAGCATGGAGGGAGGCTTGATACCATACACCTCGGCGCACTTGCGGTTCTTCAGCACGTTGATGAAACCTTCTGTCACGAACTCCTTCAGCTCATTCATGCCTGCTATGTCTCCAAACCCATGCCCTTTGGCTTTCTTCTCTGCCACAGACTTGTGCTCAGCCTCTTTTGCTGGGGTTATCTTCTGTTCTGTCATCGGCTGTCCTCCGCATATGCGGCGCAACCAATCTTTCTCGGCTTCTGATGTCTGCATTTTTTCAATCCTCCACTGTTTTGTTATATTTCTATGATAAGAGAGTGGCATTTGTAACCTTCTCTATCATCTACCATCATTTTATACTGAAAAAAAATATCCCCTCCGGCTAATTGATGCAAAGCCGAGGGGATATGATTCTGCTATCATGCCATCTTCAATCTTGGCGTTGCCTTCGTTTTCTCGCCATGGCAAAGTCCAAGCAAGCTTGGCCTTGCTCATTTGGCTTATCGAAAACGTTCAGGCTTTGGTGGCTGTAGTTTCCACTGCTCTACCAATCGTTTACAACCACCTTCAATGTGTCTGGCCACACGGCAATATACCGCTGCAGTCTGGTAATGAGGGTCTTCCACATTGCCAAGAGTTTCTTCGTCACACATTCTGCGAATGGTGACCTACAGGCATTGCCTGTGCATACAAAGCATATTTTATAACTCTTGTTCATTCAAAATTAGGGTTTACCTCAAACAAATACTTTCACGTCTGAGATTCTCAGCCTAAAAATCGGCGGTAAGATTTGTTCTGTCGTTATTCACTTTTCTACATATCATATACAAAAGCAGATGGAAGGCTGTGAAAAATGTAAATCCAAGCCATATAGTAGAGATACACACTGACCAGAAAGAATCAATTCCATCATAACATGGCATCTCACTGTACTCAGCACGCGATATACTTGGTGTAAAAACTTCTGGCATTGTTGTATGAAAAAAGAACACAAAGAGGATGAATGACAATGACAGAATTACGGATAGAATTCTCATACCGCCGATGTTAAATGTAGGCAACGACCACATATTGAAATTCTTCTTGCTACTCAAGCGAAGGAAATACAGGAACAGATGAACTCCTGTGACCAACAGATAGAATCCCCACCAGAAGCCCTAGGGTGTCTTCATAATCCCAGCTCTCATTTGGAATAGTCCACCTTGCATCATCAGAACCACCACTATACTCTACATCATATAGATAAAAGTCCAGGCCTACAGTAAATAACAGGTAGAGACTGACAAAAACAATTGCTATTTGTCCTGCATATCCGATATATTTTCTACTCATATTTTTATTCATTGAATTATAGGTAGTGAAAATTTCTGTAATTGAACGTTGTCAAGGGTGAGTGGACATCATCCATTGCCAACATCCGTTTAGGTATCTCGCTCAGGGGGATTCTTTCATCAAGCAATGCTCTCAGCCTACGGGCCAACCTAGCATTCTCACGGTCAAGTTTCTCCTGTGTCGTCTCTTCCTGGTGTAATAGAGCCTCATTTAACTCTGAAATTATCATCCCCGTAAACAAACCATGCAAGCCTTCTGCACGGGCAAACTGGTCGGCATTGCACCACACAGCTACGATGTTTCCACCATGCTTACGTAGATGATAAGCGTGAGCATGACTACCAATGACCTTATCAAACTCATCCTTGCTGTCATTTTTTCGGAAGAAAGACCTTTGTCTGAGCCATGTCCCAGCAACATGATACGCTCCTGCGTAGAGACATGATGCAACAGACGCCCCATCTCCTTGGTTGTACGGTAGTCGGTAACGGTTTGTGCTTCCAGCCCATCATATAGAGCTGAAAGCATCGCCGTGGTCTTGTCTTTTGGATGTATCACTAAAATATTCTACTTCTTTTTACTTTGCGATACTCCTTATAAGCGGTACAAGCACGTCCTCTATTACCTTGTCATCCATACGGTGCTCGCCACTGAAATGGATTACTTGATTATAGTATTGCAGGAACAAAGATTCTCCATTCACCTGTTGGTCGTTGTCGGCAAACATTCCCCATACCTGCTTGCGGTCTTCATCTGTAATTCCATCAAACTGGTGCTCCTCCATCTCCGCATGGTGGCAGATGATTTCTGAAGTAATCTCGAAATGGGTGGTGCCATCCTTTCTCGGCTTGAAGTATTCATGTGTACCCACCGTGAGCATCTTGCTCTTCTTCGACATCTCGAAAGCGGGATTCACACAGATTCGGTGATAGCCACGCATCTGCTGCGCATACATGCCTCCCATGCTGGTGCCTACGACGACATCTGGCACTTCGTTCATACACAGTCCTCTCAAGAAAGGCAGAGCCTCTGCAGGGTCAACGGGTATGTCGGGAGCAACGACATCAAAGTCTGGCAACAACTTTCGTAGAGTCTTTACCGTTCCGCTTGCCGCTGATGAGCCGAAACCATGAAAATATATCAGTTTCATAACCATATAAAAATTATTCAAAATGTGAATTCTTTACTATTTCCTCTGCCTCTATAAGAGCCTTCCATGCATATCCTCGATGCCGAGATGACATCGTCCACCTTATACCCCAAGTTGGGAAAGATGGACGCTGTGAAAAGCGTGAGCAATTCTCCAACTGACTTTATAGACTTCGTGCCCATGACATTAAGCCTCTACAACCTCGTACTCCACCCCAAACCATTCGTCAATGGTATCTTGTACGCGACGCTGCACGTTCGGAGTAACCTTATCTTCCAATTTATTGTACACGTATGTAAGAGCTGCTGCATCGTCGATAAGGCCAAGCCATCCCAGGACTCGTGCCGGCAGGAAGTCTGAGGGGATAACTACATACGCGAGTGCGCCATAAATAAGACAGCGGTCGAGCGTAGAGAGTTCCTCATCCTGCATCGCATAGTAGAAGGTAAGAATAGGCTTAATGGCAACGCGACCGGCTTTATCGGCATAGACACGAATCTTGGCCATGAGGTTATCCCACTTCTCGCTCCAGTTGATATCAGCGAAGCGAGCAACAAAGTGTTGAGTCGGTTTACCCAGCAGGGTGTACGCAAACAGCGTAATGCAAATGATAGTAAACATAGTTGTAAAAGTTTTAATTATTCCTTCTAATAGCATAGAGCGTGATAAGAAGGAATATCTATCATACAATATAAAAACTATTTTATTCGGCAGTCTTTTGGAGGATAATGCGGCAGCCATCTTCAATCATATCCATGGCGGTTTTATAGACGAAGTCCGTCTGGAAATCCGGATCGGGAACCGCCTTGTCGGTATTGAAGCAGTACCGACTAAAGAGGTGCAGTTTGCTCCACTCTTCATAGCAACTCCATTATTGCACTCTTTCACCTTTCGCATTGATGAATATATGATCGTCAGAATATCCTCCAGCCAACTCGCAATCGAAGAGGTTCGGTGTTACGAACTGAATGTCCGAATAGATGGCAGGTGTAATCGGAAGACCAGTTCGACGGTCCAGCAAGCCAGTACGATAGTTAACCCTATAGTATCCTATCGGCTCATACTCATAATGCTTTCGATTACCATACTCGTCTTCCTCGTCTAGATAAACCGTGAAGGTATTCTGGTAATCAAACAAACAAGGATAGATTACCGACTTCAAATCATGCGACACCATCCATTTACGACCGCTGCGAGTGAGTGTGATGCCCTCGTCACTGAAGGTAATGTCGTCATACTCGCAGTCTAGAACCATCTGTCGCAAGGAATCGCAATATAAGCCTTTCTTGTCATCTTTATCCAGCATACGCAAGCCATTCTCGTAACGCTGAATATAGGTGTACTCCGGACGAAGAACAAAGTTACCTTCATGGTCAATGAGACCGAACAAACCGCATGTATCTTTTACGGTACAAAGACCATGCTTGAATACATACTCCAGATCATCATACGACAGGAGATATCGCGGCTCGATAACCCAATTTCCTTGATGGTCGATGAATCCCAAGCGGTTATGCTCGACCACGGCACCCAAGCCTTCCGAGAATATCCATGCCTTGTCCCACTTGGCCGGAATGGCAATCTTTCCGGTGTAGGCATTGAGGAAGCCACGGCGATCCTTCTTATCACGATAAACGGTCAACGTATCCGTAACCTTGCCGGTGTAGATATAGCCGAGTTTAGGAGTGAGAGCCTTGCCGGTGTTTGCATCGTATGTGCGGTAATAATTTCCATAATCATGTTTGACAACAAATGCCGTTTCATCGGGCATGTAGTATGTAGAAACACCGTATGTCTGATGATTAACATAGCGGTAGCGCCACATCTCAAAACGGTCACAGAGTTCGCTGATGCAAATAAGACCTAAAAATACCAGAACCACACACACGAGCGTCTTCCAGGTCACGCTCCATACCTTTTTAAAATTTGTTTTCATAATTTCTATACACTTTAGTATTAAACTTGCTTTCGAATTCTCTAAAAGTATAGAACATAAAAACAAAGATTATCTATCAAGAGCTATTAAATTTTTTGCTTTGTACTTTCAAAATATAGCAAGGGGCTGATAAACCGCGAATAGCCAATGACTATTATACGTTGAGTACGTGCCCTTTAACGGACTACAGCAAATTGATACACCACTCCGATCGTGTCTCGCAATACCCATGAGCAGACCGGGGAACAGAAACGGATGTGGAAGAAAAAAGGACACTCCTCTTGCAAGGATCAAAAAAAAGAAGTATCTTTGCAACCGGAAAAGCCCCACGAGGAATGAGCAACCTTTTCAGGGCAGTGTCAACACAATCAGTCGAATGTCAACTTAATCAGTAAAAGTTGCGATTTTTAAGATTGATGTGTCAACTAACTCAGTAAACAACCCCTAATTGTGTAAACCCAAACAAGAAATTCATCAAAATTTAATTAATATCCTCACTTCACGAAACGAGGAAGAGGAGTGAATGGTTTAAGAAGCTTACCATCTTTATTGATGATAGCTCCTGCTATCAGGTCACTACAGTGTTCCGCACCAAAACCATCTTCATCCTCAAAATATCTACCATCTGGCATCACTGTCCATTCTACTTCTGCTTTTCCGTTCTTGAAGTTATAGACAAAGAAGCGATAGTGGGCTTTTAAATTAGTAGCGTTATCAGAATCTACATCTAACTTAATGACACTTTCATCAACATCATCCTTGGTAAAGGCTACCATGTTACCTTCTTCATCAACAAGCTGAATGACTTTTTTTTCGTTGGTGTTAATCAGATATACCGCGTCAGTGTTGTATTTTGTACAAAATACCATTCCTTCGCCCTGATCGAAAAACGAATAACGGTCATTATAACCTTCATAGTCATGTTCAAGCATCAGATACTCATAGTCATCCGCAAGGAGGTTTTCCATAGCCCATTGGTACTTTTCTTCGAGTCCCTGTAAAAGAATCTTAAAAATTTCGTCGAGAGCAATAGAAGGTTCATCGCATGTTAATATGGCAGACTTCATCAACGCTACAACCCAGATTAGATTATCATACATAAGCTGAATAGTACCAAACTCGGTCTCAATGCATTTATCTTCATCACATCGTTTACGGATATATTTCAAACGAGGCTCTGCTAAGGAATGGGCTAAATTTCCATATACTAAAACGACTTCAGGTGATGATTGTGTATTAATAGACAAGAATACACCCGAGCCTATCTTTTCCTGATTTCCTTCGGCACAGAAAACGAAAGTGCCATCCTCTTTCTTTATGTAGGGGTATTGACCTTGCAATACTTTCTCTATGTGTGCATTAATCATATGTTATAGTGTTTGACAATAGTTTTCAATTTGTTCTTTTATAAGTTTGTCGATTTCAGAGTATGATCCAATCTCTTGGCAGAATGGATATTCATCGTGCTTCTTGTCGAATTTGTCTTGATAGTCATCATCAAACATAAGGCAGACCTTCACGTTTTCCTTATCAAATACAATTTCGAAAGGCTTATAGTCATCCAGAATATTACCTAAGTATGGTTTTACATTTTCTACCATTGCAAATATTGTCACTGTCATCATTACTCCCCTTCCATTTCTGTCAATAGCACATCATTGTGAGTATCGCCCTGCCAATATGCCATTGGATGAAGTTCGGCGGTCAGCTTATTGTAGTTGCCATATCTTTCCACCTGTTTCAGTATGCTCAGTTTCTTGTCAATCTCCTCCAGACTATTGGCAAATACCAGATTGGTAAAATAGCGATTCTCATACATATAGTCCTCGCTGTCAAAGCAAGGATAGAGTTGTGAGTCTTCACCTACATAGACACCATCTTTTGATAAACGCTTCCTTGCGTGTTCAATCATATCTTTCACGCCATTGAATGATGCTCCCAATACCTCGATGGTCTCATTGTTCTTATACTTCTTCATCGTCTTATACCCTGATACGTGTCGGGCGCAACTTCCATATTCGTTGTTTTTGTTCCTTTGTCTGTTTATGAAAGACTATTAGGATAAGTAACCCCTTGGGAGAAATTATTTTGCTCTCTTCAGCGCGTACTCAGCCTTTCTCATGTAGTCTTGGGCACGTTCTCGGGCATTCTTTGCCTTTCGTGCGTAATCTTCTGCCTTATCCGTGGCATTCTTTGCCCGTTGCTGATATGTCTTCACACTATCGTAGTTCTTCTGCTTCGAGTAGTATTCAGCCTCTCTGAGATACCCTTGTGCTTGTCGATTGTAGTAATCGACTTCTCTTTCATACCCTAATGCCTGCTTCGTATAGTATTCCGCCTCACGCTGATATGATTGGGCTTGCTTGATGTAGTAGTCGTTCTGAGCCATGAGAGGCAGAAAACCAAGCGATATGATTATAATTGAGATTAACTTTTTCATGTCCTTTTCAGTTTCTTCTTGTCTCATATTCAATAATATTTGTTATACTCTTTATGATATATGAGCCTGATTAGTAACCAAATCTATCAACAAAAAAACTGCACCTAATCAAACTTATTGACCGATGCAGTGTATAGTATTTTTCTTTAGTTCTTAACAAATCTATCACACAATAATTAATTTTTCTCCAAACACATCATATAATCCATCTTTCGCATGGAGTTTGTAATCCATCTTTATTTGATATGATTTATCTTGTTCTACTTCAAATTCAAAAGGAGTAGAGATAATTCCCGATGGAGCGTATGCAGTAAGCTTATGCTTACCAGGTGAGGTTTTACGCTTTAATGTATATCCTTTTATAAAATTTCCTGTTCCGATTTCTTTGTCATCAAGAAGCAACTTGTATGATCCATCAAAATACGGGAGTTTATGTTTCCGTTTATCAAGATGTATTTCCAATTCGACCGATGTTTCTAAAAGTCTTTGTTGAGTATAAATTGTAAATCCTTGTCGTAGCCATTGAGCGAACTGTAGTGCACGACATTGTTGAGATGTTTGTCCGTTATCCTCAACTAACAATAATGCAGATTGCTGGACTGTAGTTGTAGCAATTATATTGCTCGTTTCTAATTTTCCTAATCGCTCTACACGTTTAATAACCTCCTCAGAGAGCAAACGGCGAGTTGGTCGAGAGTAGTTACCGACAAAAGACAATGCCAAATATAGATTATCGACTTGGATATTCTGCGATTGCAATTGTTGCAGACCCCATTGTACGACATCGTAATTATAACGAATACAAGCTGCATGCAGTAATGCTCTTTGTAATGTAGATGCTCCTACATATTTAACTGCCACGTCATCGGCATCGTATTCCATCTGTTTGGCAAGTCGAGAATATGCCTTGTTAATGCGGTTACAAATCCATATGGCAAAATAGGTGAACAGCAATAACTGCAACTTTATCTGAGTTTCCCAAGTTCCTTGTTTCTTCAATTCCTTGATAGACACAAATGATCGAGAGAACTGACCGATGGTGTAAACTGATATTGAGTTCTTCATCTCTACTTGAGCATAATGCCCAAACTCGTGATAGAGCAT
The DNA here is from genome assembly GCA_022784645.1 of Bacteroidales bacterium. GTDB lineage: Bacteria > Bacteroidota > Bacteroidia > Bacteroidales > Paludibacteraceae > Colicola. Next base: position 8,481 of record JALFZG010000089.1, on the reverse strand, counting down.
TGCCCGAATCTCGTCATCATCCATCTGTGTCAAAAAGCCCAAACCGACTACCAGATTCCTTTTAGGCTCAAAGAGTATATTTCGCAATTGCGGTTGAATGAATACCGCAGCAGTAGCATCGGGACAAATATAAACTTTACGAATAGGCGATAAATCCAGAGATGTAGTAACTTCGTTTATAATAGAGAATAGGGCAGGATATTCTAATTCTGTTATAGGTTTGAAAGTTTTAGGCAAGGTGGTCTTGAAATGAAATGATTTTACCATTTCCCATAGCAATAGACCTCCAGCCAACGATATAATCGTAAGTTGAACCGGTAATTCATGGTCATTATGGTAACGGATTACATAGTATCCAAACCATAAAGAAGCCAAAGCTACCATTACAAAACAACAACAGCCGATTATGTAAATCATAACCGACTTATTGATATTCTGCTTTAATTCTTCGACTTTATGGTTCATTACTCATTATCCTCTTCTAACTCCTCATCTGCTGTTTCATCAGCATTACTATCACCTAAGAATCCGGCCATAGCTAATGGTTCATACATTGGTCGTATTGAAGCTGCTGCAACATTATCCCAAGAAGGAAGTGAAATAACATTGTCTGTTGGAAACTCATCAAGGGCCTTACGAGATACATTTAATATTTCAAACGTATCAATATCCATAGCCGCATCGACCATTGCCGATTCTTTATCTGAAAGCATACCTTCAAGATATGCAGCTAATTCCTCATCTGATATTTTATTGAACTGTTTCATAAGCCTCTACTTTTTCATTAAACAATATCGTTGCTCGCAAAGCAACCATAAAACACTCTTCAAAGACTGCATCTGACATGTTGAACAATACAGTCTTACGCTCCTTCGAGTTTGCTTTACCATCAAGCACTCGACCAAGCAGTTCATAGTTACTTATTTGAATTGTATTATTTTCCATATCCTATTGCAACCATCTGTTTCTGTAAACCTTTTCTCACCCGATTATAACGAGTATAAACATATCCAGCAAATTGTGCATCAGTCTTAGCATCTGTGTTTAAACTTTCATCTTTTGCCATTAAAACTTTTGCCTCATCAAGAATGTCGCTAGGCTTCTCGCCATCTATTAAGATGCGCTGGACTAAGAATCTATCAAAAGGCTGCAACCTTGCGATGATTTTTCCGAAATCCTCCATGAAAAATGCATCCACTCCACCCTCGTAGGGAACTGACTTCACTACGTCAATATGCTCCTCCAGCGGCAGCAATTCTTCTTCTCGTTTCTGCTGAAAATACCGAGAAGCTATAATCGTAACATACGAATTTAAAGAACAGGTATATTTGAATATCCTTAACTTATGCCAATCATCAGCCGAGAGGAACTCATAGAATTCCCCTATAAGTTCCTCTGGCGCATGTTTCTGCTGACAGAAGTACTGCCCGATATAAACCAACATCGGCTTGCACCGCACAAAGAAGAAATCATAGATGGTGCGCGAGTCGCCATTGATGAGGTTGGTTACTGTTTGTTGATCTGTCATCTATTGAAAAAAGTTTTGAGGATTAATTAGTTGCTCCTTAATCTCTACCTTTGGTACAGAACCTGGAGCATAGGCTGATATAGGTAGTTTAAAATTGTGATCCTAAAATCTGCAAAAAGATGCTTGAGTTTCCTCATCATCTTCATCAGATTCCATGCAGTAGTTGCCATCATGGCATTAATCGTTGACGATGCTGTCCATGGAGTTCATACTAATGAAACTGGACAACTGAGGACGGAATAGTTCCGGCTCTATACGGGATGGCGATTTTCTTATCATACGAATTTGGATTTTCTGCAAGATTTTCGAGTGCAAAGGTACATAAAATTGTGGACATATGCAAGAAAAATCGCAATTATTTTATTGATAAAATTTCAGTATCGACTATTTAGATGAGGGATGGATCCGTATTGATAATAATCTGGCAGAGAATGCTATCCGTCCGATTACTCTTGGACGTAAGAACTATCTCTTTTGCGGCAACCATGAAGCAGCAAAAAACATGTCATTTATCTGCTCATTACTCGGCACTTGCAAAGAGCAGCATGTCAATCCTCGTTTATGGCTGAATGATATCCTTGCCAAGATGCCGTATTTAGAGAAGGCCTCTGATAAGGAAAAACAGCAACTGCTTCCACAATATTGGATAAAGACGCACCCTGAAGCAGCCATTACAGAGGTACAATAATCTGCAAATACTACACCACAACGAAAAGGCCTGTAACTCCAACCGAGTTACAGGCCTTTCTGCATATGTACTACAACTTAACTGCAGATCACCGGATGGTTACCAAGAACAATTATCCAACAAAGAGGATTAAACCCGCACTAAAGGTGCTCTAAAGGGTGCGATAAAATAGCACTGCGGCCGTTCCAGTGGCGCCAAGGCGCGTTCCCCTACTGCTCCACAACGAGAAAGACCTGTATCTCCAACTGAGATTACAGGTCTTTCTGCATTTACACTACAACTAAACTGCAGATCGCCGGATGGTTACTATTGAAAAAAGAAGTATCTTTGCAACCGGAAAAGCCTCACGAGGAATGGGCGGTGTCAACTAAGTCAGTAAATAGTCCTAATTGTGTAAACCCAAATCAGTAAAATTAAAGCCATTTTAAATCATCAGAAAAGTCAACAGAAATTCCCGCCGAAAAATAACCATCATAACGAACAAAAAATCCCAAATAAAAAAGATAATCATACATCCACCTATAACCTAATTCTGCTTCAAACCAATATTTTTTATAAGGAGAATTAAGCGATTTATATAATTCAATGGTAGGAGCTGCTGAGCAATAAAGCGAATGAAGTGAATATCCTGATGCAATAGGCAAGACAACACCCACAGAAGGAGCAAAATACACATCATAATCCAAACTATAGGTACTACGTATGCCAAAATTAAGCGGTGAAAATTCAAATAAGCCTATACGCAAAGACATTGTAGATAATTCAGCACCAAATCCTTGACCTGCAAACATTTTGGCTTGTCCCCAACTCAAAGACATTCTTCCATACCCATCATACAAGTCATCCAATAGTCTCCACCAACCAGATAATCTATTTTCCAAATCAATACTAAAAGTAGAATTATTTGATTTATCAATAAGTTTAATTGTTCCTCTATTACTTTGATAAGCATCAAACAAAGCAGGACGAACAATTAACGTATTTCCTTTACGAGACACATTAAAATATAACCCTTCCTCATATTTCCAATCCCCCGAACTACTTACTTTGATCTTTTGAGGGCGAGCACTATTTGTAAATGTAAGAGAAGAAACATCTGCACAAATTTTTTGCCCTTTATTAATAGTAAAAGAGTACGTTTTCCAAACATTACCTAATGTATCACCAACTTCACAAGTATAATTTCCTGGAGACTTCCATACAAAGTCACCACAGTTTAATTCAGAGATAGAACTACCTTTCCCTATTTTTCCATCGTATTTTGTTAATAATTTTCCATTAGAATAAAAACTACATCTATAATATTGTTCAGATAGCATTGACTCCTTCCATGTAATCTTTGTGTATAGGTAACCCGTACGAATATCACTTAAGTAAAGAGGTTGACCATAATGATTATAAGTCTTGCCACTTGTTTTTGCAGCAAACTCTACCGATTTTATTTCATTATGATATATTGGAAGGACATCAAATGTCTGCTCTGCTATGTTTTGACCTTTATACCAAAGTTGCCAAGTATATCTACCGACCTGCCAACAGTTTGAATTGTCACAACCAAATCCTATAGAAAATAATGTTTCTTTATTAGCAGCCCAATCAACAACGGTTCCATAAGTAAAATTTGGTTTTACATAATCACAACGAGAGCAAGACCACACGGTTCCATCTGGCTGAATTATTTTACTCCAAATAGTATCTTTTATTGCCTTATTAGGCTTAACTTTAAGGTTACAATACAAATACGAGATTTCACCTAATTTACAGGAAGATACAACATCTGATAAATACTCCCCTTTTTGATTTTTATGGTCAAAATACATCTTTCCAATAGATTCTATTATCGGCTGCAACGAAATATTGTAAGATGATGATGACGAGTTATTTACATTAAATGTCACAGATTTTTCAAGATAACCATCCGCCACAATACGACATGTATAACTATATCCTTCTTTAAAACTCAAAGGCTCCCCTATACTATACATTTGGTCTCCAAAGTACAATTTCGCATTACTTGGAGAAACATTGAAGGTTATTTTACGAATACTTTCTGATTTACTTTCTGATTTATTTACAAGAACAAGCTTATGCGTTAACGAAGAATTATAAGTAGGGATCTGCTGCTGAGTATATTGCTTAGTCTTTTCTGCAACATACTCAGTAATATTACAAAGAATCTCAGTAATGGTTTTATTAGGTATTCCAATATTATTTATGAAAGCAGTCGCAAAATGAGTACTGGCAACGTCGTATCCATCGTAAGCATAATCTCCACTTAAAGTAGAGAACATTACTATGCCATCCTTAGGTGCTTCCATTTTATACTGCGAGTTAGCACCCATTTGACCATCTCCTTCTGAACGACATGCATCAATAAAAATCAATTTGGACTTGGCATTCGTTTCTTTCATCGCCCTAACGATTTTCGGTCCATAAACACAATTATATTTATCATGCGGAGACTTGATTGTTGCTTCTATTGGAAGCAGATATAAATCACCATCTATTTGCTGCCCATGGCCTTCATAATAAAACAAAGACACATCACAAGAAGTGGATGCCTTTTCAAAATCATCTATTACCTTTTCCATCTCGTATTTTTGAGCATCCATCATCAGATATACGGTAAAACCAAGATTAGAAAGTACATCCGATATTCTTTTTGCATCCGAAATAGGAGCTCGTAACATATTTTCTTTAATATAGTTAGAGTTACCTATAACCAAAGCATATCTTTTCTCCCCCATGTTAGTCTTTGGTTGGACAGTACTATATGATACAGATGCAGAAGCAGACAATGTCGCAGGAGTATTTATTTTTTTATAAAAGTCTCCTGCTGTTTTAATTCTTTTACTTTCAAACAGTGATTTACTAAAACAACGTTTTTTATTCGCATCATGGTCCAAAACAATTATTTCTTCATTGGCACTTGTCCAATGAATCACTTCATTACTATAAAATACACTCCCTTCATAGCAAACATTATTACCAATTTTGATGGATTTAACATTCATCGACTTAATTGTATATTTACCAGCGAATATGGACAATCCTATCGATAAAAATGAAATTAATAAAAATATTCTTTTCATACTTTGTTAATTTTTTTATATGAAAGTAAAAGAGTAAGTACTGAAAGCGTTATGGATGGGATAAACGTATTATACACAAATCCCCAAGCCAAGTAAGAAATAATTCCTATTACAAACAACACAAATTCAAAACTTACTAGAGACACTAGAAATAAGAAAAGGCGATGTTTTTGAAAAAATCTATAAGAACATAACACATCCACTAAATTGAAATCACACAACAAAAACATTGCCAATACAAAATATAATAAAAATCCAAATAGCAGATACCACCAAGAAACAATGTGTTGTTCATTTTTCAATTCATTATATGCGAGATATAAGATCCAAGGACCAGGCTGAAGGCCCACATATGTATCATGCACATCATTTACGAAATCACCCACAAAAACAGTTTTCCCATTCATTGAGTTATGAAGTTCTTCCCTAACATCTTGCTTGCCAAATTTGTTTAAATATGGGCCAAAATTATAAAAAATAGGATCAACCTCAAATTTATCCTCTAAAATGTCATTTGGCTGTTCATAAAAATCCCTTGGAATTACAAGCATAGGACTATTATAACACAGATGCCTTTTTGATACAAAAAATGAGCCAAATTGTTTAATAGTGTCGCCCGAGATTAAGGAATATAAATGTAGCGGCGCAGATGCTTGTCCTTCCTGAACAAACTGGTATCGAGTAAAATTTGTTGACACAATAGACGTGTAATAGTTGTTACGAAGCCCTCTGGAAGAAAGGAGAGGATCTAACACATTTCCGTCCTTTTCAGCCGAGAAATAAACGTTGGGCATAGATAATATTTGACTTATCAAACAGGAATCCACCTCTGGGTCACAAACTCCTTTTGGAAAAAGTATATCTAAAAAGATATACTTATAATTAGTTCCTTCCGCCATTTTAAGAAAATCCAACAAAACCTTACGATCTGTTATTACCTCTTTTCCTCGAAGGCCGAACGAAATAGGAACCTCAACTACTTCTTTATCGTTTGATAAATTAACAAAAAACACATCGTCAAGATTATCCGAACCTTGCCGAATATGGCGGATGCCATACTCTTCCCAACAAATCCAACTTAAATTATCCCAAAATGGATAAGGACAATTATTGAGAAAATACGAACCAATTGTTATTAATAGCGAAACAATTGTTGCTATTAAAACTTTAATTTTTGTATTCATTTCAACAACACTTAGTTATTTTTTTATTATTATGTTGCATTATATTATGAATTTCAATAGCTCGTAGGACTTACCCTATCGGCTCGAGAAAAGTGTTCTTTAAGTGATTTTTTGCCAAAAGACTTGCACAAGTGGATGATTTTTACTAACTTTTTAGTGTCGAATTACAACGTAAATATCAATCCACTCGAACAAGCTAAAGGCTTGTATAATACAGCCCTTAAGTCAAAATTTAACGAACTATTGTAACTATACAGGTCTTCCACAATTATGGCAGAACTTGGCTTCGCTTGACACGGAGGTGCCACAGTTAGTACAGAATTTATGTCCTGAATTAGTAGCTGTATGAAACAAACCGGTATGGCTGTTCATGCAAATCACTTCTTGAGCGATTTCAAGCGCTTTGTCATCGAGCTTTGACTGCTCTATCAGTCCCCAAATCTGAGTAATGAGAACAGGCCAGAAGAAAAGCATCGAAATCACAGTAGGAATTGCCTGCTGTCCCCAAATACCAACACCGGCTTCAAAGTGGATGTTGTTGCCTTGAGGGAGCAAGGTGACTTTCAATGCGGTTTTCATACCCAATACAGCCTTGAATACGCCACCTTTAGTTATAGAAATATCATAACCACCACTGCTCAAAGCGTCCATAGCCACTTCGTAGCCATCGTTCTGAAAATCCTCCTGAATACGGTTTGCAATAGTAGGTATCAAAGAAGTTGAACCGTATAATATCTTTTTAGTGCTAAAAGTTGCCATAGTCTTTATTTATCAATGTTCTGAATGGAATGAAAATTATATACTGCATACAACACGCTTGACTCAACAAGCAAATTCTTAATCTCTGCGAGTTGCTCTTCATTGTATTTTGCCTCCATATCGTGAAGCATTGACACAACCTTGTCAGACTGTGCCATAATCTCCTCTTCAGTGATTACTCCGTCTTCCATAATATTCTTGAAAGATGCATTATTGACTACCATTTCGTCAATGTTCAGGATTCCTTCTTCGTTGAAAAACATAAATTTGTAATTTAATGGTGAATGAATTATAGTTTTGCTCCACAATGCTTGCAGTAAGCCCAATCTTCGCTTACAGCGTTGTTGCATTTAGGACATTTCTTGCCTGATGCTTCTGCTTTTAGATTCTGCATTAGATTCCTGTATTGTAAACTCTGCCCCCATTTGAGTATTTCGCGTACTCTGACGGCACTGAATGGATGTGTCATGCCGATGGTGACAGCCAACTGTAGCGTTTTGTTCCACAGTCCGTCGTTCTTTATCTCTTCGTACTTGTCTGCTTGCTTAGCCCATTCCTGCATATTGATTTTTTGCGTGATAGACTTTGGACCGCCTGCCAACCGAGCCATGGAACGTGCCACTACATCAGGTGAGGTGATGATACTGCCACATCTGTCGCATGAAAGTTCCGCTTTTCGACTCCAATACAGCAATGCATATTCCACAGGCTTCGCAAGTGAACCCAAGATACCCAAAGCGTCAAGTCCCATTGACAGGTAGTCTGCCACCATCTTATATACAACGTGGCGGCAAAGTATATGTCCACATTCATGTGCCAGGATGGCGTCCAGCTCCTCATCGTCCATCATCTCCACAAGTCCTGAGGTGACAACGATGAACACACGAGTGTCACCAGATGTATAGGCATTAGGTACAGGATTCATCTCCAAATAGAACTCAGGCTCTTTGATGCCCAAGCGTTCACAGATGGGAGGGAGATGCCTGTAAAGTTCCGGCAACTGAGTCGGGGACAAGCGTATGGTGGATGCCATGTTGAGTCCATACTTGAGTTTCTCATAACCCAGTTCCAACACCTTCTTGGCTATTGCAGGAAAACCGGGAATGTTTTCCAACTGACGCAACGCTGCTGCGTCTTCCGGGTGAATAAATTCGGCAGGTTTAATCATGGGAATATCTTTTTTATGTTATAGATATTATTTGATATTTGAGTTTTCTTTCTCCAACATAA
>JALFZG010000080.1 GCA_022784645.1 Bacteroidales bacterium | reverse complement strand
GAAGTGAGCGCTACGATGGATCTCTACTAGATGGGACTCGTATTTTTCGACCCAAATTTCGAGAAAAAGACGTACCGCATTCGTTTCTGACTCGCTTGGCGCACACCATCTGACCACCGAAAAACTTACAAAAATATACCGTATATTTTGTCCGTTATGAAAATTTATACAAAAACAGGCGATAAGGGTACCACCTGCCTGATTGGGGGTACTCGCGTGAGCAAAGCCTCCGTTCAGTTGGAAGCTTACGGCACCAGCGATGAGCTCAACAGCTTCATCGGATGGCTCCGAGCTGCCGATTTGGGTAGCGACATCGATGGCATTCTCGCTCGCGTACAGAACAAATTATTCAATTTGGGGGCGTATTTGGCGCTCGACGAGAAGACCGAACCCACCGATGCCACCAGCATCAAAGAGGAAGATGTAAGTTTTCTCGAAACAGCCATAGATGATATAGAAAATACCCTTCCGAAGGTCTTCGCATTCATCATTCCTGGGGGCAGCGAACGCATTTCGAGATGCCATATTTGTCGCACCATTTGCCGACGACTCGAACGACGCATGGTGGAGCTATTTGAACTCACGCACAACGAAACCGAGCAAGCACGCCTCACACTGCAATTTGTCAATAGATTGAGTGATTTTTTATTCATTTTATCAAAAAAAGTGGCTCAAAACGAGAAAAAAGATCTTTTTTTGTGGGAAAAATGAAAAAAAACTTGTTTTAATCAAAAGTTTTTACTACTTTTGCACGATATTTCGAGAAATCGTATCCGGTTGGTAGGGGGGATTGCGCTCTTTATCGACCCAAAACTTGTTAAAAAAAGATGTATTGGACGCTTGAAATGGCATCAAAATTAGAGGATGCACCATGGCCGGCAACCAAAGAAGAGTTGCTCGATTATGCTAATCGCATCGGTGCGCCGATGGAGGTGATCGAAAACCTTCAGGAACTCGAAGATGAAGAAGAAGAATATGAGACGATTGAGGACATATGGCCCGACTATCCTCAGAAGGAGGACTTTTTCTTCAACGAAGAAGAGTATTAATGTATTTCGGTCAGTAATGATCGTTAGCCTGCTCCTTATAGCAGGCACTTTAAAAGCACAGTTCGACCCGCAATTGGGACACTATATGTACATGCCGTCGTCCTTCAACCCTGCCGCAGCGGGAGAAGGCGAGCTGATGAAGGTAAGCGCTACGCATCGCATGCAGTTTACCGGAATAGAGGGGGCTCCAATGAGCACGTATTTCACCCTCACCTCTGCTTTCCATATCGGAAAAACGCGTCACGGCGCGGGCTTGAGGGTGCTCAACGACATGTACGGCCTTTGGAAAAACCAGACGTTTTGTGCGCAATATGCGTACAGACAGAAGATTGGCAAAGGGTATTTGGGTATTGGCATTGAACTCGGTTTGGTGAATATCATCTTTACCGGCGACAGCGTCAACTTGGGCGATATGGAAGCCGCCGGCTCTGAGATTCATATTGGTTCAGACCCCGCTATCCCTGTGAGCGAATCGTCAGGCATGCAGTTTGATATGGGCGCTGGTTTGTATTACAGCACTTCGCGATGGTTTGCAGGACTCAGTTATTCGCATATCTTGCAGCCTCGCGTAGAGTTAATCAACCAATCGGGCAGCAACAACGAAATCAGCATGCGCGTGCGAGGCACGTTTTACGCTACCGGCGCATACAAGTTCAAAATCAGGAACTCTGACTTTGCACTACAGCCTTCAGCCATGCTGATGACTGATTTCGCTAGTTGGAACCTCGACTTGACCCTCATGACGGAGTTCAAACAGCGATATCGCTGGGGACTAAGTTACAGGGTGCTCGACGGAGTAGGACTACTGCTTGGGATGGAAATCATCAGCGGATTAGAGCTCGGTTACAACTACGAATTGCCGACCTCCAAACTGCTTCTTGAGAGTTATGGAAACCATGAGATTTATCTCAGTTATGGCTTCAATATCATCCGCCCGAAGCGAACAAACAAATACAAAAGTGTACGTTTCCTATAAGAAGCACACAGAAAGCACGTTAGAACACAAATTAGAAAATAATAAGCAACAAATAGTATGAAGATTTTTAAGATTCTACCGATTCTCGCCCTGGCGGCAGTGGTTGCAGGTTGCAATAAGCCCGCAGGCGAACTTGTAGGTGCCGGACAGAATGGCAATTTTAAAGAAGCTGATCCTTATGGCATGGTGTTTATCAAGAAGGGTAGTTTCCTCATGGGTGCTAACACGCAGAGCGCCGTTTTCGGCCAACCTGACAACCAGGCTATGCGTACCGTACAGGCATTCTGGATGGACGAGACCGAAATCACCAACGATGAGTACAAGCAGTTTGTAAACTGGGTGCGTGATTCGATTGCACTCCGCTTGGCTGTCGTTAATGGTCTTGAGGAGGAATTTGCACTCGGCATTGATAACGATGATTTCACTCCTGAAACCGGTCGTTTGAACTGGAAGAAAGCCGCCGGCCTCTGGGATCGCTATGCACGCGAAAAAGCTGCTTATCAAACGGGTGGTGAGAGCGATCTCTACGAAGCACTTCAGGCAATGTTTTACTCTGATGGACAGCTCAAAACAACCGCTCTCCACTATCGCTATAGCTGGATGAACTACGATCAGGCTGTGCTTCCGCAAAACAAGTACGACGTTGCTCGCGGATGCTATCCTCCCAATGCTATGTCTCGCGTTGACAGCTCATGGGTGGACGAGAATGGCGTAATCCAAGAGATGACGGTAGAACGTCCGCTGCGTGAGCCTAAAGATCTTCTTACGAATAAGATTATCTGTATCTACCCCGATACGATGGTTTGGGTGCGCGATTTCCAATATTCTTACAACGATCCAATGCTGCTCAAGTATTTCTCGCATCGCGGCTTTGCTGACTACCCCGTTGTAGGCGTTACCTGGGAGCAGGCTCATGCGTTCTGCCGCTGGCGTACGGATTACTTGGTGGATAACACGGCTATCGACCCGATGGTATATCGCTTGCCTACCGAGGCTGAGTGGGAGTATGCTGCTCGCGGCGGTCGTAAGCTCGGTATGTATCCTTGGGGCGGCAACTATGCACGCGACGCTAAGGGATGCTTCCTCGCTAACTTCAAGCCCTACCGCGGTGCGTATAACGACGATACCGGTACATCCACCATGCGCGTAGCGCAGTTTGCGCCGAATGATTTCGGACTCTTCGATATGGCTGGTAACGTAGCAGAGTGGACCTCTACTTCGTTTACGACCACCAACAACGTTTATACCAACGACCTCAACCCTGAGTTCGTGTATATGGCTCGTCAGGCCGACCCCGATGCCCTCAAGCGCAAAGTCATCAAGGGCGGTAGCTGGAAGGATATCTCAGCTTACTTGCAGTGTGGCGCTCGCGACTTTGAACTCCAATACGAAGACCGCTCCTACATCGGTTTCCGTTGCGTTCGTTCGCATATCGGTGATTAATTTCTTCAGAACAACAATAATTAATAATATTTAGAAAATTAAGTCAGAAAAATTATGGCTAACAATCAGAAAGGCAACCAAAAAGGTTGGGACAAAGTAGTGGCATGGTATGCAAGCAATGCTTACGCAGTAAACATCATTTACAGCTTGGGTGCAGCTGTCGTAATTATCGGTGCTCTCTTTAAGATTATGCACTGGCCGGGTGCTGGTATTATTCTTACCATCGGTATGTGTACGGAGTCGTTCCTTTTCACGCTTGGTATCTTCGAGAAACCGCATGCTGTTTATAACTGGGAGAACTACTTCCCGAAACTCATTGGTCATGAAGAAGCTCCTTTTGCAGAACTCCTTGCCGGTGCTGCTAACACGCCCCACAACAATGGTGTTCCCACACTCGAGGAGAAAGACGTAAAGGCACTCAAAGACAGTATTGCTAATGTAGCATCTACTGCTAACAGCCTTGCAGAGCTCGGCAAACTTGCAGAGGGTAGCAATAAACTTTCTGAGAAACTTCAGGCAGCTGCCGCAGCTGCTGATAAGTTTGCAGGCTCGCAGGCTTATGTAGCTGAAAACGTAGAGAAGTTGGGCGTATCCTATGACAAGGCTGCTGCTGCCGCTGAGAAATTGCAGGCAAACTCTGAGGCTGCTGCTCAGGTTTCGGCAAACGTTAAAGCAAATCTTGCTGCCGTAAATGCAGCTTACGAAATCAGCCTCAAGGCCGCTCAAACCGGTGCTGCTGAGGCAGAGAAACTGGCTCAGGTACAGGCTCAGGCTGTAGAAGCAGGTAAGGCGTATGCCGCTGCTCAGGAGCAGCTCCAAAAGCAGGTAGCTGACCTCAATAAGGTATATGGCAACATGCTTAGCGCGCTCGCGTAATCCATATATATATTATATAGTTACATTTTGTTGAACCATTTTTATTTCACTAAAAAACATATAATTTAGTATGGGTGGAGCAAAAAACTGTCCGGAAACCCCGAGACAAAAAATGATTGGTATGATGTACCTGATCCTTACGGCAATGTTGGCCCTCAATGTATCGGCCGACATTCTGAACGGATTCACGAAGTTGCGTCATTCCATGGAATCCTCCATCAACTCTTCCGAGGTGCGTACGGCAGACGTAATGGAGATGTTTTCAGTGGCCTATAACAAAGACGAGGCCAGCAAAAAGAAATACGGAGAGTGGTATATCGCTGCACAGAATATTCAGGCAGAGTCAGACCGCTTCTATAACTATATTGAGAACTTCAAGCTCGATATCGCCAATATGGTTGACGGCGCTCAATATGATAAGATGCCGGATAAACTCAAGGGCGGTAGCGACACCAACAAGCCACACCAGTATGCTATCACCGAGACAGATCCGGAGACCGGCTTATCTCGCGCTGAGACGTTTAAGCAAAAGATGAACGCATACTGCGACTACATGACTACTCCTTCTTCAGAATGCGTGCTCAAGCGTATGGATGACCCCAAATTCCGTCATGCTTGGGAGCAGAAAGAAGAGATGTTTAAGAGCCTCTTCTCTACTGAAGATGTAGAGAACGAAGAGTCCGAAACCATCGCATGGGAGCTCTCTACCTTCTCTGAGATGCCGGCTGATGCCGTTATCGCTATGCTTACGAAGTATCAAAACGACGTTCGTATGGCAGAGAATGACCTTATTGCCTTCATTTACGCACAAACAGGTGAGTCTGACTTCGTGGTTAACCAGGTTACGCCTATCGTGATTCCTACCAACGGCGAATATATCATGGCTGGTCAGCGCTATCGTGCAAAGATTGCTTCGGCTATGATCGATACCAACCAGGTTCCGCGCGTGTTCATCAACGGCCAGGAGATCTTCGATGGTGTATATGAAGTGGCAGCCAGCGGCGTAGGTCCTAAGTCTTACACCGGCTACATGCTTATCGGCGACGATACGACCCACTATCAGTTCCAGGGCCAATACACCGTAGGTGCGCCTTCGGCAACCATCTCGAATACGGACCTTAACATCATGTATCGCGGTTACGACAACCCATTCTCGGTATCCGTACCGGGTGTAAGTGCTGATAAGATTCGCGTACAATGTGCAGGTGCCAGCGTAACGAAGAATGGCAACCTCTGGATCATCAAGCCCGCAGGCGGCAATACGGCCGTTATCGAGGTGCTTGCAGAAGTAGATGGTCGCATGGTATCTATGGGTAAGCAGGAGTACCGCGTGAAGCAGCTTCCGCGTCCGGATGCTTACTTCATGCTCGGCGGCGAAGCTAAGGGCGAGTCGGGTAAGATTACCCGTGCTGACCTCATCAACAGCAACGCACGCATTGAGGCGTCTTATGGTCCGGATGGCTTGATTCAGGCTAAGTTTAAGATCACCGGTTTCGCCGTAAAACTGCCGTCTGGTACTGAGATTCAGAACCAGGGCGATAAATTCAACGGCAAGACCCTTGATGCTATCAAGAAGCTCAAAGCCGGCAACATGGTTACGATTCGCTACATCAAGGCTGTTGGTCCAGATGGCGCTACTGTTACCCTCCGCGCTTTGCCTCTCGAGTTGAACTAATGTAATACTTTAAATATGAAGAAACTATTTTTTATTGTGCTTTTGTTTGCAGGTGTCTTCACTGCTAATGCGCAGCATCAGATTAATTCGTTCTTTAATCAGAACGGAACAATCCGCTTGGAAACGCAGGAACTGGATGAGGCTTCTGACACCCTTGCTTCCGTATTCCATCGCACGGAGGACGTAGTGTGGTCGCGCCTAATCTATCGCGTGATTGACATGCGCTATAAGCAGAACTATCAGTTGTATTTCCCAGTGACTTCTGCAGACCCGCAGTATCGTAATCTCTTTAAAGTGATGCTTGATGCCATCGTAGACGGTATGCCTGTATATGAAAAGTCTCAAGAGCCGGGTGATATCAAGCCGCTACTCGAGACGCCGTTGGCTAAGGATCAGATTCCGGGTCTTTTAAACACCGACCGCGAAGGCATCTCTGATGGCGACATTGCCACCTCTGACTACATGCTTATCCACTACGATTCTGTTACAGATAAGATGTCGTTTAACGACTATATGTATCAGCAGTATGTACGCAATCAGCTCAAGTTCATGATTTTGGAAGTAGTGTTCTTCGATAAGCATTATTCCCGCCTTTTCAGCAAGATCATTGCTATTGCTCCGATGAGTTCGGAAGATATTGAAGGCGAAGATACTCCTATCACGGATGCGCTCTATCAGTCAATTCGTTTCTGGGTAGTGTACGATGATTTCCGTCCTTATATGGCCCGTCAGTACATGATTCCTCAAAACAACGACTCCAAGCGCGTTACCTTCGAGCAGTTCTTCGCTCAGAAGCTTTACACCTCGTATATCATCGGCGACAGCAATATGTATGATCGTATGCTTGCTGAAGCAGCTACGCGCGGTCGCGATGAACAGGAGGATAAGGCCATTATCGAAAAAGAGCTGAAGAAGGAGCAACAGCGCATTGAAAATGAACTGATGACCTTTGAGCTTGATCTTTGGGAATACTAACATCTCTTAAATACATCAAGGGACGCGGATTTACAGTTCGCGTCTCTTGATATGTTATTGTGAAAGCATATGCAACAACGTAAACATCGGTTTTTTAACACCTATCTAACTGCCACTATATCAGTGGCTCTGGTGCTTTTTCTTGTAGGATTAGAGTGTGTGCTGGGTTTGAGTGCTAAGCATCTGCTTACTCAGGTGAAAGAATCGACCACACTCACGGTAGTGCTCGCTGACAGCACCACATCGGCAGACTCGCTCCGTCTCGCCTCAATTCTCGATGCCGCTCCGTTTTGCAAGTCACAAGCCTATATCTCAAAGGAGGAGGCGCTGGAGCAGCATATCAGCGAATTGGGCGAAGATCCAACCCTTTTCTTGGGGTATAACCCCATCCGAGCTGCTATCGAGGTGAAGGTGGCGGCTGATTACGTTGATGCCGACAGCCTCGCGCAAGCCGTGCAGCTACTGAACAACTACCCCTTTGTGGAGCAAGTTACCTACCCACGCGTAGTAGTGGGCTTCTTCAGCCAAAACGTAGGTAAAATCTCAATGGTGCTGCTTATCATAGCCGCCGTGCTTTTGCTTATCTCTATCGTGTTGATTGTCAATACTATCCGCCTAACTGTCTATTCGCGCCGATTCCTCATCCATACGATGAAGCTTGTAGGCGCAACGCCGTGGATAATCAAAGGGCCTATTGTGCGCAGAAGCATGATAATGGGCTTTGCCGCTGCCATTTTGGCTCTACTGATGATTGCAGCAGTGGTGTATCTCGCGTTTAACCGCTTCGGATTTTGGCTCTTCCCCATACAATGGGAATATATCAGTCTGATTGCAATAGTGGTAATCACAGCCGGATTACTAATCACGTTCTTCTCCACAGTGTTTGCTGTAAACCGCTACATTCGCATGAAAGTTGATGATCTGTATTTCATCTGAGCAGGCTAAGAGAAACAGATGAAGAAATATTGAGTTGATCACTCATTAAAGGTGATTCAAAAATTATAATAAACATTGAGTTGAACATTTCAAATAACAACAAAACAGATTATGCGCTATAATCTCCCTAAAATCAATTTGATATTGATTGCTATTTCTTTTTTGGTTATTGTGATTGGTTTCGCACTGATGGTCGGTGAACCGAGTGGTGCGACGTATAACCCAGACATCTTTTCCGTGCGCCGCATTCATGTAGGCCCGATGATGGCGTTATTGGGCTTCGTAATGATGATCGGAGCCATCCTTTTCAAGAAGAAATAAAGTTGAGGCGGGGTGTATTACTTTCCGCTCGTAATGATTAAAGGTACAAAATTGAATAGCCCTTCGGGGTGCATTTTATGACTTGGTTTGAAGCATTAATCTTGGGCTTGATACAGGGCCTAACGGAATTTTTACCGGTGAGCAGCAGTGGTCACCTGGAGATTGGTCATGCCATCCTCGGTACGGCCTCAGAGGAGAATCTGATATTTACGGTGGTACTCCATGTAGCTACAGTATTGAGCACCTTGCTGGTGCTCTGGAACGAAGTAGCGCAGCTCATTAAAGGCACGTTTACCACAATGAAATGGAATACAGAGAAAGATTACGTAGCAAAAATTCTCGTAAGCTGCATCCCTGTGTTTATCGTAGGCGTATTTTTCAAAGATGAGGTTGAAGCGTTCTTTGGCAATGGTCTGCTGCTAGTAGGCATATGCTTACTGATCACCTCCACCCTCCTTTTTCTCTCGGAGTACCTCACCAAACTGCGCATGCGCAAGCAGGCAGATGGCGAAGAAATTGGCCACGAGGTAACGTATAAAGATGCATTCATCATTGGTATAGCGCAAGCTGTAGCCGTATTGCCAGGCTTGAGCCGTAGCGGTAGCACTATCTCTACGGGGTTGCTCTGTGGGGTGAAGAAAAGTGCAATGGCGCAGTTCTCATTCTTAATGGTGCTTATTCCTGTACTCGGTGAGGCCCTGCTCGATACGCTCGACCTGCTGAAGGGAGAACTGGTAGTGGAGCTCGGATGGGTACCTATGGTAGTGGGCTTCCTCGCTGCATTCGTATCCGGTGCTGCCGCTTGCAAATGGATGATTGGCATCGTACGCCGCCAGAAACTTACGTATTTCGCAATCTACTGTCTCGCAGCCGGTGCATTGGCTATCATCTGGCAGTTCTGCCACTAAGAACCCCTACACCAATATGAATTTTCTGGAAGGCGAGATTATCTACATCAATAAGCCCTTAAAAAAGACGTCCTTTGATGTCTGCGGTAAAGTGCGCTGGTTACTCTGCCATCAGTTAGGAATCAAAAAACTGAAAGTTGGGCATACTGGAACACTCGACCCCTTGGCGACCGGCGTAGTGGTAGTTTGCACGGGCAAAAAAACGAAGCTCATCGACGAGTTGCAGCAGCATACGAAGGAGTATATCGCCATGCTTCAACTCGGGGCGACTACACCTTCATTCGATCTGGAGAAACCCATCGACCAAACCTTCCCTACCGAGCATATCACTCGCTCGCTCGTCAACGAGGTGCTAACGCGCTTTCGCGGCGAGATATGGCAGGTTCCACCTGTATTCTCTGCAGTAAAGATTGATGGCAAACGGGCCTACGAATATGCGCGAAAGGGCGAGGAGGTAGAAATCAAACCAAAGCTTCTTGTAATCGACGAACTGGAGGTCCTCCACTTTGATGAATCTGCCATGCAGCTGGAAATACGCGTAGTTTGCTCTAAAGGAACGTATATTCGCGCATTGGCACGCGACATTGGAGAAGCACTCGGCTCAGGTGCTCATTTGATTGCTCTTTGCCGCACCCGCGTGGGCAACGTGAGACTCGAGGACTGCATGACGCTGGAGCAATTTGAAGCGGCCCTTCCACTGATGCATATTTCAATGAATGATGCCAACAACAATGAATAAGGAATAAATAATTACGAACACACAGATATGAAGTTATCGCAGTTTAATTTTAACTTACCCGCTGATTTGCTGGCGCAACATCCTGCTCGTTACCGAGACGAAGCCCGCCTGATGGTGCTGCATCGCAAGACTGGCGAGGTGGAACACAAGACCATCCCCGACCTCGTGCAGTACTTTGACGAGGGTGACCTTTTTATCTTCAACGACACTCGCGTTTTCCCGGCTCGTCTCTATGCAACCAAGGAGAAAACCAACGCCCGGATTGAGGTGTTCCTGCTCCGCGAACTCAACCATCAGAGTCGCTATTGGGACGTGCTTGTGGACCCTGCGCGAAAGATTCGTATAGGCAATAAACTCTATTTCGGAACCGATGACACCATCGTAGCCGAAGTGATAGACAACACCACCTCCCGTGGCCGCACGCTCCGTTTCCTTACGGACTACGACAACGATGAGTTCGTAGAGCGGTTGTATGCATTGGGAGAAACGCCGCTGCCTAAGTATATCAAGCGCAATTGGGAGAACAACGAAATCGATGAGGAAGCGCGCAAGCAACGCGACGAAGAGATTTCAGCGCTACGCAAGGAAGATGAAGAGCGCTATCAGTCGGTGTTCGCGACCAAGATTGGCGCTGTAGCAGCACCCGCAGCCTGTCTGCATTTCTCTAAGACCACGCTCAAGCGAATGGAGATTCGCGGAATAGAAACCACCTTTATGACTTCGCACATGAGCCTTGGAAACTTCAAGGATATCGACGTAGAGGACCTCTCGAAAAACAAGATGGACTCAGAGCAGTTCATGATCCCTAAGGAAACGGCCGATGCTGTAGAAAAAGCGCATGCCGGCGGTCATCGCGTATGCGCAGTGGGCACAGAGATCATGCGTGCACTCGAAACAATCTGCGGTACACAGGGACAGATTACGCCCTACGATGGATGGACTAATAAATTCATTTGTCCACCCTATGATTTTTCGGTTTGCAGCGCGTTCTTCGTAAACTTCTACCGCCCGAAATCCTCGCAGTTGATGATGGTTGCGGCTTTTGCCGGCTTTGAAAACACTATGAAAGCCTACCATACGGCAGTTAAGGAGGGCTACCGCTTCGGCGATTACGGCGATGCCATGTTGGTAGTAGATTAAAAATAATTATCCCCATTGCTCACCAAAGCAATGGGGATAATTTTATATCAACCTTACATTATCCACTTTGAAGCAGTTACCAACATGTCCGCTATAAGCGGGTTGGCATCCGGCAGAGAAGAGGAGAATGAGGTGAGTAGGCTGCGCATCAGGGTCATAATCATGCTCCTCAATCACTACCATCTTTCCACGGCTGTTGCGAGCCATGAAACCATGATGGTTGAGGCTTTCGTGATCTTGAAAATTGGGCTGCTTACGAATATCCCCATAGCGCAAGGGCAGCGCATAGTCGCCAACCCATCCGGCAGAGGACTTGTAGAACCGTGCAGAAGCGGTGGCTATGCGAGTAGCGTGAATCCGTCCATCTTCATCCTCCCATCGGCGCTGCAGCAAGAGGGTCACCGAAGCCCCATCACGACCCTCATAGTGCTTCACACGCTTGCTCACGTTAGCCTGAGAGATCACGTTGCTCTGCTCTATTTGCGCATCATAATCGAAATATAGCACCGCCGGACGCTTGTTGTAAGCGTAGTTCATATTGAGCACCACCATCGGATCACAGGCCTCCTTCATATTGGAAGGTGCTATCGTTTCACCGAGGAAAATACTGCCGGAAGCGATAGCATGTACAGGTACACCCATCACCGAAAACTCCACTTGCTCAATGGTGAGCAGGCAAGCCTTGCCACCCTCATGGTCGGTAGGATACACGCTTACTGCAGCTTTGTTAGTGCCCATGATTTGCGCGTGGACATTGCTAGTGGTCCAAGGTGCACTAATATCGTAGAGCGTACGGGTTTTTCCGCCAAAGATGGCCGACTCTTTCACTTGCCGACTTGTCCAATGTTCAAACGAGTAGTTCTGCGCGCTGGCGCAAACCACGAACAAGATGGTTAATAATACTGCAATTCCGATGGCGATAATTCCTTTTTGTTCTTTTGACATACAATAGTTGTACTTATTTGTTGATTTGCTAAACGTTGATTCCATTCCATCTGCTCGCGGAAAAGCATCTGTTCAAAGGCAGCAACGCAGTTCTCGAGAAGGTAGGCTTTGGCAAACTGCGCATACACGCACTCCATCTTCCTCTTCTCATCCTCGTGTTCAATCCAATAATCGATGCGTCTGGCGAGACTACGAGCGCTACCTGCTTGGAAAAGACTCTGGTCGCAAAGGGCGAACTGACGGGTAGCGGAGAGAGCCGAATCGGAGATAACAGGTACGAGTCCCATTGCAAACGCCTCGATGCATCCAATGGCCTCACTCTCCATGTCGGAAGCATGCACGTAGAGGTCTGCCTGCGCCAGCAAATGCTGAAGATCCGCTCGGCT
Source organism: Bacteroidales bacterium (assembly GCA_022784645.1). Classification (GTDB taxonomy): domain Bacteria; phylum Bacteroidota; class Bacteroidia; order Bacteroidales; family Paludibacteraceae; genus Colicola. Next base: position 31,141 of record JALFZG010000080.1, on the reverse strand, counting down.
GTAATAGCCGAAAACGGGCGTATGGGGCAGTCGGCGTCCCATCCAGCGGTAGGTGCGATAAAGCGGACCTTTGCAAGCAAAAACAAGCTGAATACGGTCGCAATATTTGGAATACCGCACGGCTTTGAGCAGCAGATCCTGCCTTTTCTCAACACTCAGTCGGCCCGTCATCACGATGAGGTAACTACCCATCCAAGGTGCATCCTTAGGCTCTTTGCGGTAGCAAAACGAGGGATCGATGCCGTTGGAAATGGGGTGTAAATGCATGTCATAACCATGCTTGATGAGCTCATCGGCCATAAACTGACTGGGGGTATGCACGTGATGAAAATGCTTATAAACGAGCTGATAAAACAGCTTATAGAGCATGTCGTTTACACAACTCGCCTTGCCTAAACGGATGCTGCTTGTGATATTTTCAGGCTGGATATGAAAAGCAGCCGTTGCGGGTTTGCCGAGCTTATCTGCCATTTTCTTCACGCGGTTACTCAAGACAAAAGGCATCATGCAATGCACCATATCGCACCAACCTATGGCCTCGCGGATAGTGGCTCTCGAGCGGCGGCTTAAACTGTTGGCAAAGCGAAAACCATGCATGTGGATAAGTCTGTTGAAGGGGTATATATGGCGTTCGGGCAGACGATAATCATCAGAATCAACGGAAAGGACACGCACCTGATGGCCATGTTGACGCAGGGTACCTGCGTAGCGCTGAGCGGAAATAGAAGTACCATTATTGTTTGTTTGGTACGTATCTATAGCTAATAAAATTTTCATAATGTTTGTTTGTTAAGTTAATAATTAGTAGCAAAGAACTGGTATAATTTCATAATGAGCAGCAAAGTTACAAAATAAATCTTTAACTGCGAAATCATTCATAAAATCGTACACCTAAATATTAATAAATTACTACCTTTTTCCTTACAGACAAGTCAAATACCCCCGCTATGTATATGACTATGTCCTCCCAATAATCAACTTCATTTTCAAAAAAATTTTCAATTTGTGAATAAGTTACGATTTTTGTATCTATACATATAATACTACAATGAAAGAGGGTGTGTCTATTACGACACACCCTCGTGTTTAGAATCAGTGCAATGCGGCAGTAAAAACAGCCGCAGCCTAACGGCAACGGACGAGAAAGAGCAATTATTTGTTCTGCTCTTTGTCGCGACGTATGCGGTCGGTGAGCATTGGGATAATCTTATGCAAGTCGCCTACGATGCCTAAATCGGCTACGGAGAAGATAGGAGCATACTTATCTTTATTGATAGCAACGATATAGCCCGATTCCTCCATACCAGCCAAGTGCTGAATAGCACCGGAGATACCGCATGCCATATATAGTTGCGGACGCACAGTCTTACCCGTTTGACCTACCTGATACGCATGATCCATCACGCCGGCATCTACCATGGCGCGCGAAGACGATACCATACCGCCAATCTCGTCGGCCAAGGCTTGAAGTTTCTTAAAGCCCTCTGCATCGTGTACGCCACGGCCGCCGGAAACGAGGTACTTAGCGGCAGAAATATCTGCCACTTTCTGGTCGTTCATCTCCGTAGAGATGAGGCGCACCTTGAACTCTTTCTCGTCAAACACCGGCTCAAACTCGCTGATGATACCCTTGCGGTTCACATCGCGCTGGAGCTTCTGCATCACGCCCGGACGCACGGTGGACATCTGCGGACGCGAGGTGGGGCACACGATGGTAGCCATGAGGTTGCCGCCGAAAGCGGGACGAGTGGAGTAAAACTCCTTCTTACCCTCCTTATCGAGCTCGATGGTGAGCTTGGTGCAGTCAGCTACAAGGCCTGAGTGCAGCTTGCAAGCGAGACGCGGTGCAAGGTCGCGGCCAATGGTAGTAGCACCATAGAGCACAATCTGCGGCTTACGCGCCATAATGAGCTGATACATAGCCTGTTTATACTGCTCGGTAAGGTAGTCTTTGAGTTCGGGACGGTCAATCACGATGACCTCATCCGCACCCATCTCTACGAGGCTCTGTGCCTGATCTTTGATGCCATAACCGAGGAGCACAGCCACTACCTGATGCCCCAACTCCTTAGCCAGGTCAGTAGCCTTACCCAAGAGTTCGTAGGCCACATTCTGAATGACGCCGTTTCGCTGCTCGGCGAACACATATACGTCTTTATAATCATTCATGTTCATGATTCATTCGTTTTTGGTGGGTTATCAGATAATATGTTTTTCTTTAAGGCGATTGAAAATGAGTTCTACTGCCTCTTCGTCAGAGAGTTCATGCACCTCACCCGGCGCCTTGAGAGCCTTGGGGAAGGAGCGGAACACCTTGGTAGGCGAGCCCTTGAGACCGAGCAGGTTTTCATCTACATCAATCTTCTCAGCCGACCAAACCTCCACCTCGCGGTCGTAAGCATCGATGATGCCTGCTACCGTCATATAGCGGGGCTTAAACGCCGAAGCGAGCACGGTGAGCACGCATTTGCCCTCTACAGCGAGGGTCTGCACGCAGTCTTCGTTTTCCTTCTTCACTATCAGTCCTTCGGGCGTGATATCGGCATCCACCACATAGGTCACCTGCGGGAGTCCGAGGTGCTCAGCCATCTCGGGTGCTACCTGCGCGGTATCGCCATCGATAGCCTGACGGCCGGCGATGATGAGGTCATAATCGAGGGTCTTGATGCATCCTGCGAGCGTGTAAGAGGTAGCGAGGGTATCGGCACCAGCGAACTTGCGGTCAGAGATGAGGATAGCGCGGTCGGCACCCATAGCGAGCGCTTCACGCAGCATGACATCGGCTTGAGGAGGCCCCATTGACACAACGGTCACGGTGGCACCATGCTGCTCTTTCAGCCGCAGCGCCAGTTCCAAACCGCCTTTGTCGTCGGGGTTCATGATAGCGGGTACGCCATCGCGGATAAGGGTACCTTTTACGGGGTCAATCTTGATCTCCGTAGTATCGGGAACTTGCTTAACGCAAACTATAATATTCATACTGTTCGTTTTAGGAAATTATTTAAATAACTTAGCAGCGATGACCATGCGCTGTACCTCAGAGGTACCTTCGTAGATCTCGGTAATCTTAGCATCACGCATCATGCGCTCCACGGGATACTCGCGGGTGTAGCCGTAGCCACCATGGAACTGCACAGCCTTGGTAGTAACCGCCATAGCCGTTTCAGCAGCAAAGAGCTTGGCCATAGCGGCATCGGCCGAATAGGGCAGGCCCATATCCTTCTTCCAAGCGGCCGAACGCACGAGCAGACGAGCTGCTTCTACGCGGGTCTTGAGGTCGGCCATTTGGAACTGCGTATTCTGGAACTGGCTGATGGATTTACCGAACTGCTTGCGCTCCTTGGTATATTTAACGGTCTCATCCATAGCGCCTTGCGCAATACCGAGCGCCTGGCTGGCGATACCAATACGGCCACCATCGAGCGTCTTCATTGCCACCTTAAAGCCTTCGCCTAAGTTGCCAAGGAGATTCTCTTTAGGCACTTCGCAATTCTCAAAAATGAGCTCGCAGGTAGCGGAACCGCGGATACCCATCTTCAGCTCGTGCTTACCGATGGAGAAACCCTTGAAGCCACGCTCTACAATGAAGGCTGAGATGCCTTTATTGCCCTTGGACTTGTCGGTCATTGCCATTACGACAAACACATCTGCTGCGGAAGCGTTAGTGATAAAAATCTTCGTGCCGTTGAGAATCCATTTATCGCCAACATCTACAGCTGTGGTCTGCTGCATAGCGGCATCCGTACCTGCATTAGGCTCAGTAAGACCGAAAGCGCCCAACCATTCGCCGGAAGCCAGTTTGGGCAGGTACTTCATCTTCTGCTCCTCGGTGCCGTGCTCCATGATGGGCGACATGCAGAGCGATGTGTGGGCCGAGAGGATAACACCTGTGGTGGCACATACGCGGCTCAGTTCTTCTACCGCCATGATATACATCTGTACAGTGCCGCCGGCACCGCCATATTGCTTGGGTACTGGAATACCCATAAGCCCCAATTTCGCCATTTTCTTTACGGTCTCATACGGGAACATCTCCTTCTCATCAACCTCGGCTGCCATGGGCTTCACTTCGTTCTCTGCAAACGAACGAATCATCTGCAAGAACAGTTGTTCTGTTTTGGAATAGCTGAAATCCATATACTGATTGTTTGTGTATGGGAATCGTTAGAACCCACCTTAATATTTATAGAATCCTTCACCTGTTTTGCGTCCGAGCAGACCTGCACGCACCATCTTGCGGAGCAGGGGATGCGGACGGTATTTGGGGTCGCCAAACTCTTTATAGAGCACCTCCATTATTGCAAGGTTAACGTCATTGCCAATGAGGTCAGCCAGCGCGAGCGGGCCCATCGGATGGTTGGCTCCGAGCATCATGCACTTATCGATATCCTCTGCGGATGCGATGCCGTCAGCCAAGATGCCGACTGCCTCGTTGATCATAGGAATGAGGATGCGGTTGACAACAAATCCGGGTGCTTCTTTTACGGGTACCGGTTGCTTACCAATCTCCTGGCAGAGCGCTACAATGGTGTTGGTGACTGCTTCGCAGGTGAGCTGGCCATTGATGACCTCTACGAGCTGCATGCGGTCAGCGGGGTTGAAGAAATGGCAACCGATCACCTGGGCGGGGCGCTTGGTGGCAGCTGCAATCTCGGTGATGGAGAGCGAGGAGCTGTTGGTAGCAAAGATGGTCTCGGGCTTGCAGATACCATCGAGTTCGCCAAACACCTCTTTCTTGAGCGCCATATCCTCCACTGCTGCTTCGATTACGAGGTCAGCGTCAGCGAAGGTAGCGTAGTCCGTGGTGGTGGTGATATTGGCCAAGATGGCAGCTTTGGCCTCCTCGGTCATCTTTCCTTTTTCTACGAGTTTGGCATAGCCCTTCTCGATAGAAGCCATCGCCTTATCCAAGCTGGCTTGGGTGCGAGATTTCATGACAACGGGCATTTTGGCTGCAAAGGCTTTTACGATACCTTTAGCCATTGTACCCGTACCGATTACATAGATTTTCATGAGGGTAAGTGGTTAAGTGAGTATTATTTCTTATGCAAAAAATTATCCATACGCGTCTTCTGATCTTCGGTGGCGAAGCACTCGGCAAAGAGGTTGTTTTCCAAGGCGAGGCTTTCTGCGCGGTTGAGATCATAGTTCTCGTTGATGCAACGCTTGGCCGCACTTACGGCAAAGGGCGCCTGCTTCAGGATGAGCGCTGCCAGCTCTTCGGCCTTGGGCATGAGCTCTTCGGGCTCGAAGACGGCATTCACCAACCCAATGCGGAGGGCTTCATCAGCGCGGATGACCTTGGCCGAATAGATGAGCTCCTTAGCCATACCTTGCCCGATGAGTTTGGGCAGACGGTAGGTGCCGGAGAAGCCAGGGATGATGCCGAGGCCCACTTCGGGTTGGCCGAACTTCGCCTTGCTGCTGGCATAGCGAATGTCGCACGCCATAGCAATCTCGCAGCCTCCGCCAAGGGCGAATCCATTAACGGCTGCAATCGTAGGGATAGGCAGGTCCTCCAGTTTGCGGAATGCCTCTGCACCACGGCGACCAAACTCCAGCGCCTCAGCGGGCGATTTAGTAGCCATCTCGCTGATGTCAGCACCCGCTACGAAACTGCGGTCACCATCGCCCGTAAGGATCAGCACACGGGTAGCGGTGCAGTCAAGCGTGGAGCAGAAATCGTCGAGTTCGCCAATGATGGTCGAGTTGAGCGCATTCAGGCTCCGAGGAGCGGAGATGGTGAGAATGCCCAGTCCGCTTTCGCGTTGCTCAAATTTCAGATATTGATAATTCATCAGATCATGCTCTTAAGTTCGGGTGAAATAATGAGGGTAGCTTCCGTAGCAGCCTGGATCTGCTCCACCGTAAACTCGGGATGCTTCTCTACGAGCACGAGTCCTTCCGGGGTCACGTTGATGACGCCCATCTCGGTGATAATCATGTTGACTTGTCCGGCTGCTGTAAGCGGTAACGTACACTCTTTCAGTATCTTAGGAGCACCCTTCTGTGTATGCTCCATCGCAATAATCACGCGACGAGCCCCCACTACAAGGTCCATTGCGCCACCCATACCCGGAGCTATCTTGCCGGGGATAATCCAATTAGCGAGGTTGCCTTTCTCGTCCACTTGCAGGGCTCCCAACACGCTCACATCCACGTGGCCGCCACGGATAATGGCAAATGAGGTAGCGCTATCGAAGGTGCTGGCACCAGGGAGCAACGTGATGAATCCGGCACCAGCATTCACCAGGTTCTTATCTTCCTTACCGGGCTCAGGACTCGGGCCAAGCCCCATTGCGCCGTTCTCCGTCTGGAGCGTTACGGTGATTCCTTCCGGCAGGAAATTCGGAATCATGGTGGGGAGACCAATGCCCAAGTTCACTACATCGCCATCGTGGAGCTCTTTGGCTGCGCGGCGAGCAATTACTTCTCTGATTTGTTCTTTTTCCATAATTGTACGTTTTTTATGTTATTCATGTTATTATCAATGCATACCTCTCTTGACCATCTGATCGACCACAAATGAAGCTACATCGTCAGCATAGGTATTCATTCCGAATCCGGCATCGAAGCCAAGTTCCTGCGCCAGTTCGTGGGTGATACGTGCGCCACCGCAGCAGCATATCATCTTGTCGCGCAAGCCCTCAGCCTCCATCAGCTCGATGAAGTTGGTGAGGTTATGGATATGTACGTCTTTCTGCGTGACGGTCTGCGAGATAATGAGCGCATCGGCGTGGAGCTCTTTGCCTTTGGCAATAAACTCCTCATTCGGCACTTGCGAACCGAGGTTATAGGCCTCAATCATATCGTAGCGCTCAAGGCCGTAATGCCCAGCATAGCCCTTCATGTTCATGATGGCATCGATGCCCACCGTATGTGCATCCGTACCGGTGCTGGCGCCTACAATCACGATCTTGCGGCCGATATGCTCGCGGATAAACTGGTCGGTCTCGGGCATCGACATCACGTTAGATTCCACCTTGGGCACGTAGATGCTCGAATAATCCACGGTATGCTGGCAGCTGCCATAGCAGTTGAAGAACGTGAAGCCGGGCGTCAACTCCTTGTAATAAACCACGAGCGGGTTCTCGAGCCCCATCTGCTTGAGCAATTGCTTGGCGGCTTCCACCGCCTCAGGGCCACAAGGAACGGGAAGGGTAAAACTGATCTGCATCTTACCATCGTTCATGGTGTCGCCATACGGTTTGATTCTGGTGAGGTCCAAAGTCTTATCGTAGTTCTTGGCCTCCATGCTATATAATCCTTCTGACATACGAATCTGTTTTTTCTTTAATAATGTGAATCAGTTGAACCTACCGTTAGTTTTTACCTTTCATCAGTTCTACAAACGGGTTGAGATAGTTTTCGCCCTTGAGCGTAACGCCATCCAAGCCCTTACCGCCGTTCTTCGGACGTTTGACATCGGCGAAGATACCCTTTTCGAGGGCGGTGAAGAGGCCTTCTTTGACCATCTGCTCGAGCAGGTTGGTGGCGTTGTCGAGCACCTCAGCAGCGCGCTGGCGGCAGATACCACCCTCCTTAAACTCCATCTCATCGCCAATTGAGCGCATGTTATTGAAGATATAGCGCGCGTTCTCGATGGAGAGATAACGGTCTGACATGAACGGGGTGTGGATGGCCTCGGTAGGCATACCGAGCAGTTGCAAGCCCTGGCTGGTCCAGATGCCAATCATATTGAAGAGTGCGTCTTGGATATGGCCGCGGAAGATATTGCCGGTCATGAACTTGGTCGGCGGCATGTATTTGAGCGGAGCTTTGGGGAAGATCTCACGCAGCATCTGCGCTTGCGCCAGCTCCATGAGGAAACCGTTCTCCAATTTGGGGTCCATCTCAAATGCGTGTCCAAGTCCCATCTGCTCTTCAGGCAGTCCTGCAGCGAGAGCGAGTTGCTCGTTGATGAGGTCCGATGCGAGCACCGTGTGCGCTGCTTCTACAGCATCGGCTGTGGTGAGGTAGTTGTCTTCGCCGGTGTTGATGATTACGCCAGCAAAGCCGTTGATAATACGACTCATGTATTGGTCGATGAGCGTGCGCTGCATATTAATATCGCGGAAGAGGATGCCGTATAGGGCGTCATTGAGCATTACGTCCAATCCTTCAAACGCACCCATGATAGCAATCTCAGGCATGCAAAGGCCGGAGCAGTAGTTGCAGAGGCGGATATAGCGCCCTACTTCCTCTCCCACTTCATCGAGCGCTTTACGCATGATGCTGAAATTCTCCTGCGTGGCATAGGTTCCGCCAAATCCCTCGGTGGTAGCGCCATACGGCACATAGTCGAGCAACGACTGACCGGTCGTACGGATTACGGCGATGATATCTGCACCCTGACGAGCACCGGCCTGCGCCTGCACCACGTCTTCGTAGATATTGCCGGTAGCCACGATGATATAGAGGTAGGGTTTCGGGCCTTCACCAATAGTCTGAAGGTAGTGCTCGCGACGCTCTCTGCGCGTACGGATGCGCTGCAGACTCTCGTCGATAACGGGCTGAAGAGCAGCTTTGATGCGGCTCGGATCGCGGGTTACCACGCGGGTGATATCGAGTTTGTTGTCTGCTACCAGTTCGGCTATCTCCTGGGGCGTTTTGCCCGTATCAATCATTGCATTCGCAATGAAGAACAGTGCGCCATCCGCCAACACGCCCTTATCTTTGAGCGTATCCACAATCACGTTTGGGAGGGGTACGCCATTGTCATCCACTCCATCGATTCCCATCAGTCGGCAGAGCGTACGTTCTACTGCTACCGTAGTGTACTGCTCTACAAACGACTGCACATCAGCAGCGATGGCGCGGGCATAGCCGCGAGCCTTCTCCACTTTCGTAAAGTCTAATCCTAATTTGCTTTCCATGTATATTCTGTTTTATTTTTATCCATTCAAATGGTGCTTGGCGGCATCGAGCCATTCGGCATCAATCCCAAGCTGCTCTGCAATATTGAGCGCCTCATGCGGCACATCACCGGGGATGGCAGGCAGGAGCGTGTAGTTCATCTGTCCATTCTCCATACCCTGAACGCGGAGGCAGGGACAGTCGTGTGCGTTGATGGTGTAATGGGTGACCATCAGGCAGGTGGTGCAGGTTGCTCGCAATACCTCGATAAGGCCCGAAACGAGCGCGGTGCCCTCGATGGGGTTTGTGGTGCGAGCGGGCTCATCGATGAGGATAAGCAGGTTCTTTTCCGTGCGAGCGGCGCAGAGGATGGCGTTGATTTGCATCATCTCAGCCGCAAACGAGCTGAGCCCCGAGGCGATACTCTGGTTATCGCTCATGCTCATCAACACCTGTATGCGAGGCGTGATGACCGCCTCGGTAGCGGGGATGCCGAGTCCAAACTGCGCGAGCAGCTGGCACAAGGCCACCGTTTTCAGCACAACCGTTTTTCCGCCCATGTTGGAGCCCGTGAGGATAGTCGGCTGAGGGCTGAGCGTGATGCTGTTGCGCTGGTAGGTTTTGTTTTGCTTGGATAGGATGGCTTCCACTTCCGGATTCCACATGTCGGTGAAGCGGGTGGTGCCATCGGTGGTGATAGTTGGGAAGCAGAGGTCCCAACGAAGCATTTGCAGCGCCTTCGCCAATAGGATATCGGTTTGAGCAATCTGCTGGAGGCAATCTTGGAGGGTAGATGCCAATGGTCGGAGCGCTGCTGTTAGTTGCTCTCGGATGCGCAGTTCCTCGTCTTGCATCTGATTGAAGAGCGCTTCGTCGTCGGGCTCAGCGGCCTGCTTTTTCCGCAACTCTCGGAGAAGAGGAGAATAACTGTCATAAACAAAGAACGAAGCCATTCGCATGCCGTCCGGGTCGAGTATGCGAACTGCTTCTTCGGCATCGGGCAGGTTGCATTCCATTCCTGCATTTTCCATTGCTTTCCGCACTTCAGCCGTAAGCATGGCCAAGTGTTTGACCTCGAAGAGTTCGATATCATCAAGCGTCATCCCGCCCGAGAGATTGGCTAATGTAGTGTGCAGGTCCTTGAGACTGGCTAAGCGAAACTGAAGCGTGGTGACCGCCTGATGATCGACTCCCCGCACAGCTGCTACTGCTTGCTCGAGCGCTGCGTATTGAGCGCAGATGATGGCCGTATCGGTCTCAAACGGCGAATCAAGAAATAGCCGTTTCGCCACTCCCGATTGAATCTCCAGCCCATCAATGATGAACCGCAGACCGCAGTCCGTATGTAAGAACTCTCTCAGTTTCATGCTTCATGCAATAAATCTACGGCTTCTACGCCCGTGGCTTCTGTGAGTCGCTCGCATAGCACGCGCGAATCCAACTGAATGCCTTGGGGTGAGGTCGGGTTGACCGTGATGCCGATTAAGCGGCTGCTTTTCTCTACGAAGATCGGGTGCACTCTCATGAACCGACGCCACAGCATTTCGGAAGCAAAGATATGCGTAAAGTCCGGAATGAGCACGGCTTTTCCGGCTTGCGTTTTATCGCGGAGCAACTGCTCTACGCGGGCATCCGTCAATGCTCCGGGGATGCGAATCAGCTCGTCTGTTGCGGCCTCCTTCGTCCACTCGGGCAACTGTATGCACGCCACTTTGAATGCGGTATCGCGCACCAATCGGTCCATGCTTGCTGAATAAGCCGCTCCGGTAGCGAGAATGAGCGACTCGCTTACGGTAGGCGATGCCAGACTCATGCGGCTGAGGGCGCCGTCGATGAGGACGAGGTCGGCGAGCGGCAGAATGGTGTCCATCCATTGGCGCATCACGGCGGTAGAACCAGGGCCAGATAAGAGCACCTTGCCGGGCGTGAGTACGCGGGCGGTTACGAGTCGGCCGAGGGCTGTTTGCGTGTCGCTCACATCGAGCAGTTCAGCTGTCAGATGACGCTGGCGGTAATGCTTCTCGGAGGTAGCAAAGAGTTGACCAGGACGAAGATGAATCTCTGGTTTGTGCGTACCAAGTACTTGGTCTTTGCTTTCTCCATCGAGCCCAATTGAGGTAACTGCTACACGCTTATCCATCGGCAGATGGGAGAGCAGGTAATCCAGCGTAACGGTCTTGCCTGTGTTCTTCTCCATCCCTACCACCGAACAACTGTTTACGCGCAGGAGTTCCTCAATCAGATTCATTGTCTTATTCTTCAGATTTGCGCTTCTCGTTGCGCTCGTGGCGCATCAAGTGAGCGGGTTCGATATTCAGTCTTTCGCCATGCAACAGCGAGATGACGCCATCCACAGCCTTATCATCCGGCACTTTCTTTCCTCGTTCTGCTTCGCAAACTGGACAATGGCATTCGTTCTTATAATCAAGCGGTTCGGTGTAAGTGGTAATCACGCCTTCGAAATTGCGGAGCACTACTCTGCCGGGAGCTTGGCTGATCACGTATTGCGGCATCACCGGCGTTTTACCGCCACCACCTGGAGCATCGACTACGAAGGTAGGAATGCAGTATCCGGAAGTATGTCCGCGTAAACCTTCGATGATCTCAATGCCTTTGCTTACGGGCGTGCGGAAATGCTCGAGGCCCATAGAAAGGTCGCATTGATAGAGGTAATACGGACGCACACGCATCATCACCAGTTTATGCACCAGCTCTTTCTGCACATGTACGCAGTCGTTGATGCCGCGCATCAATACCGACTGGTTGCCCAGCGGAATACCAGCGTTGGCGAGCATCTCGCAAGCGCGCTTCGACTCTTCCGTAACTTCAGCTGGGTGATTGAAATGCGTATTGAGCCAGATGGGATGATATTTGGCGAGCATCGAGCAGAGTTCTGGGGTAATACGCTGCGGACAAACCACTGGTACACGGCTGCCGATTCGTACAATCTCCACATGTGGAATCTTGCGCAGACGAGAAATGATATACTCAAGTTTGGAGTCGCTCACCATGAGAGCATCGCCTCCCGAGAGAAGCACGTCTCTCACGCATTCCGTTTTTTCAATATATTCGAGTGCACGCTCTATGCGTTCAACTGGGCTCTCGCAGTCTTTCTGACCAGCAAAACGACGACGGGTGCAATGGCGGCAATACATTGAGCACATGTCCGTAATCAAGAACAGCACGCGATCTGGATAGCGGTGCGTAAGACCGGGAACGGGTGAATCTTCATCTTCATGCAACGGATCGAGCTGATCAGCCTCTGCTTTATGTGTCTCAGCTGCAGTAGGGATACATTGCTGACGGATGGGATCATAAGGGTCGTCCGGATTGATGAGACTGAGGTAGTATGGCGTGATGGCCATACGCAATGTGCTCAGCACACTACGTACGCCTTCCTGCTCCGCCTCAGTCAGCTTGACGTATTGATTCAGTTGGTCAAGCGTCTCAATGCGGTTCTTCACTTGCCATTTCCAATCGTTCCATTGCTCATCTGTAACGTCAGGAAACAGCTGTTTTCTTCTTGATTCAGCCATAGCGAATTATTTTGCGTACAGTTCTTCGAAGATAGCGCGTAGTTTCGGGCATTCACGAAGTTCCTGAAGCGTAAAGTCAGCATGCCCCTTCGTATAGCCGTTACCCATAATCATATTCACATCAGCTCCGATGCCCTCAGCACCAAGAGATGCTTTGGTAAAGCTGGTAGCCATAGAGAAGAAGTAAACGATGCCATCGTCTTTGGTGCAGAGGATAGCCGTCATTTCCTGATCAGGAACGTTTACGCAGTTGATGGTTACGTCAGCCATCTTACCATCGGTCAGACGCGCTACCATCTCGTTCACCTCTACCGGCGTCATTCCTGCAGCCGATTCTACGATATCGCAGAATCCAAGATCTTTAATACGTTGGGTAGATTTGGGACTATTAGCAATACCAATAACCTTACCATTTACGCCTACACGTTTCTTAGCCTCATAGCAGCAGAGCATACCGCTCTTACCGCCTGCACCAAGAACAACCACCGTCTGACCATATTGGCAGAGCTTAGCCGTTTGAGCGGGAGCACCAGCTACATCAAGCGCTGCGAGCACGAGTTTCTCCGGCATATCATTAGGAATCTTAGCATAGATACCGCTCTCGAAGAGGATGGCTTTACCCTTGATATCCACCTGATCTACTTCCGGACGGAAAGCAAGGAACTCATCAATACGGAGTGGAGTAAGAGAAAGCGATACAAGGGTAGCAATCTTATCACCTTCTTTCAAATCAATCTTCCCCTTGAGGGCGTCGCCAATCTTCTCTACCGTACCGAGGAGCATACCGCCCGAACCCGTACGACGATTGCGATGCTTACCCTGGAGCTCTACGTTGAGGAGCATCTCTTTCTTAATTTCTTCTTCGATTTGAGCTTGGGTAGCGCCCTCACCAGCCTGCTGCTTTGCATAGTTGAGAATGTCAGTAAACGAAGCAGAATCGACGTTGAGCGTCTGAACATCTATCAAGATCTCGTTGTCGTAGATCTCGTCCATGTTGTTATCGATTTTGTTTGCCGGCTGAGGCAGGATGCCTTTCGGCTCAATTACGCGGTGTACACCGTACTTGTTGCCATGTTTTTGCATATTAGTAATGATTATAAAGTTATGTTATTGTTTCGAAAATTATTTTTTATGTGTTCTTAAATAACACTTTATTCCTAAAATTATTGCGCGCATTCCTAAAATTATTTGCGCGTGTGCGCGCTTACGCGCGAGGCTTCAAGCCAAGAATGACGCGTGCCTCATCGCTGGTAGCAATCTCACGGCCCAACTCTTTCGCTATTCTTACGACTTTCTCTACGAGTTCACCATTGGATTTAGCGAGTACGCCTTTGCTGAGATATAGGTTGTCTTCAAAGCCAACACGAACGTTACCTCCCATCGCAATAGCTGCTGCGGCCATCGGGAAAGCGGAGCGACCTACACCCGTAACGGTCCACGTGCTGCCTGCGGGGATATTGTTTACGAGCCAGCAGAGATTAGGAATCGTGGCGGGAGTGCACCCCGGTACACCTAATACGAAATTGAACTGCATCGGGGCACCAGGTACTTGTCCTTTGCGAGCCATGGTAAGGATGGTATCCAAATGTCCCATTTCGAAGCACTCATATTCGGGCTTGATACCCTTCTCCATCATGCGAGCACCGAAGGCACGCATCGTAGGCATCGTGTTGTCAAAAATCTCATCGCCAAAATTGCAGGTACCGCAGTCGAGGGTAGCCATCTCCGGCACTGGGGTAGTATTCGTCGATTGTAGACGCTCATCGGGAGTCATACCTACTGCTCCACCCGTTGACGGAATGATAATCACATCCGGACATTCCTTTAAGATGGCTTCTGTGCACTCTTGGAAACGCGCTTGGCTCTGAGTAGGCGTGCCATCATCGAAACGTACATGCAGATGTACGATAGCAGCACCAGCTTCATGTGCAGATTTGGCTTCGCGAACAATCTCCTCTACCGTATAAGGTACGTTGGGGTTCTGCTCTTTGGTGACTTCTGCACCGCAGATAGCGGCGGTAATAATCAGTTTTTCCATTATTTACGTTGGCAGTCTTTAGGGGTTACACATGTACCACTGGCGCGACAAACAACAATCGGCTCGTCGAGTTCGTCAGCTGCAGAAGGAGAGATATCCGGACGAGCAATAGCCACTTTGCGTGCTTCAAACTGCATATGGCGACTCGTGTTGCCTTCCTTATCAATCCAACCTTCGGCTTCGATATAATCACCTGCATATACAGGAGCCAGAAAATCAATCTGGTCATAAGCGCGGAAGAGACCTTCGTCGCCATCACGCATGATAAGTAACTCGGTAGCCACATCACCGAAGAGGTGAACCATATGTGCTCCATCTACGAGGTTGCCTCCATAATGCGCATCCTTGGCGCTCATGCGGAGACGTATTTTTGTGCGATATTCCATGGGGTGAAATTTTTAGCAAAAAATGTATTCAATATGGTGATACTCTTACTTGGTTTCTACGTAAATAGCATCCACGTAAATGCCCGAAGCATGTACTTGCTCAGGAGCAATTTCTCCTCGCTTAACGAGCTTCTCTGCCTCAACAATAACGTAATCAGCTGCAGCTGCCATCAGCGGGTTGAAGTTCTGCGTAGTGCCCAAGAAAACCATGTTGCCATCTTCATCTACGATGCTGGCTCGAAGGATCGCCAAATCTGCGCCGAGAGGTTTTTCCAGCAGATAATCCTTACCATCTACCGTAATCACTTCTTTGCCTTCTGCCATAATTGTACCGATACCAGTAGGAGTAAGTACACCACCAAGACCAGCACCTTTGGCGCGGATACGTTCTGCCAGCGTACCTTGGGGCACATAATCCACAATGAGGGTACCCGCATTCTTCTGAATCGCGGTTTCTTTGTTCGTTCCCGTATGGGAAACGATAGCACGCTTAACCTGATGATTAGCCACCAACTTGCCGTGAGCGATGTTATCAAACGCGGTATCGTTGGCAATGATGGTCAAATCCTTTACGCCTTTTTCTACAATAGCGTCGGTGATTTCTGCGGGACTTCCGTTGCCAAGGAAGCCACCGAACATTACTGTCATGCCGTCTTGCACTTTGCTTACGGCCTGCTCAAGAGTGATCAATTTGTTCATGCTATGTGCGGTATTAGTTTTAGTTTTCTGTCGGTTATCCTACTGAAAGAGATGATGAATTTTTACCAATCCACCAAACTCGCGGCAAAGTTACTAAAATATTTTGACATGTGCAAGAAAAAGTGCTATGTAATAGCAAAAAAAGTTAAAAATAATAAAAAGGAGGCCACCTTTCGGCAGCCTCCTTGAATATGAGATAAATGAGCATTCACAAAATTAGAGCTTCGGACCAGCAGCAACGAGCGCCTTACCAGCCTCATTGGTGGTGTATTTGTCGAAGTTCTTGATGAAGCGAGCAGCAAGGTCTTTAGCCTTCTCTTCCCACTGTGCAGGATCAGCGTAGGTGTCGCGCGGATCGAGGATTGCGGGGTTAACGTTAGGCAGAGCGGTCGGAACCTCGAAGTCGAACATAGGAATCTTCTTCGTCTCTGCTTTGAGGATAGAGCCGTCGAGGATAGCGTCGATGATACCGCGGGTATCAGGAATAGAGATACGCTTGCCGGTGCCATTCCAGCCGGTGTTAACGAGATAAGCCTTAGCGCCAGACTTCTGCATCTTCTTTACGAGCTCCTCAGCATATTTAGTAGGATGGAGCTCGAGGAATGCCTGACCGAAGCAAGCAGAGAAGGTAGGAGTAGGCTCGGTGATACCGCGCTCCGTACCAGCAAGCTTAGCGGTGAAGCCAGAGAGGAAGTAATACTGCGTCTGCTCAGGAGTGAGGATAGATACAGGAGGCAGTACGCCGAATGCGTCAGCCGACAAGAAGATTACGTTCTTTGCAGCAGGAGCAGACGAACCGGGCTGGATGTTGTTGATGTGGTTGATAGGATACGAAACGCGGGTGTTCTCCGTAACAGACTTGTCGTTGAAGTCGATGGTGCCGTCTTCAGCTACGGTTACGTTCTCGAGAAGCGCATTACGCTTGATAGCGCCATAGATGTCGGGCTCGTTTTCCTTAGAGAGGTTGATAACCTTTGCATAGCAACCACCTTCAAAGTTGAATACGCCATTGTCGTCCCATCCGTGCTCGTCGTCACCAATAAGGCGGCGCTTCGGGTCGGTAGAGAGCGTGGTCTTACCCGTACCGGAGAGACCAAAGAAGATAGCGGTATTCTCGCCGTTCATATCGCAGTTTGCAGAGCAGTGCATAGAAGCGATACCCTGGAGCGGAAGGTAGTAGTTCATCATAGAGAACATACCTTTCTTCATCTCACCACCATACCAGGTGTTGATGATTACCTGCTCGCGGCTGGTTACGTTGAATGCTACGCAAGTCTCAGAATTGAGGCCAAGCTCTTTGTAGTTCTCAACTTTAGCCTTAGAAGCATTGTAGATTACGAAGTTGGGCTCGAAGTTAGCCAGTTCCTCTTCGGTAGGCTTGATGAACATGTTCGTTACGAAGTGAGCCTGCCATGCAACCTCAACGATAAAGCGAACAGCCATGCGGGTATCCTTGTTTGCTCCGCAGAATGCATCTACTACGTAGAGATTCTTGTTGCAAAGCTCTTTTACTGCAAGGTTCTTAACGGTTGCCCATACTTCTTCAGACATGGGGTGGTTGTCGTTCTTATACCCTTCAGAAGTCCACCATACGGTATTCTTGGAGTTTTCATCCATTACGATGTACTTGTCTTTAGGAGAACGGCCGGTATAAATACCGGTCATAACGTTTACGGCGTTAAGCTCCGTGTTTTTGCCTACCTCGTAACCTTCGAGGCCAGCCTTGGTTTCCTCTGCAAAGAGTACTTCATAAGAAGGGTTGTGCGCAATCACGGTAGAACCCGTGATGCCGTACTTTGTCAAATCAAGTGCCATAATTTGATAATGGGTTAAAAAAAGTTTATAATTATTATATTAATTGTCTGTCAAAACAGAGATTTTTTTGGTCAGTATGATACAAAAACTTCGTTTTAGACCTTACTTTTCCGAATGCAAAATTACTACATTTTTTCCAAACACGCAAGTTTTTTAAAGGAAAAATCAAATGTTTCTTTCTAAATTAGCAAAAATGGCTGATTTTTGCAATTTTTCACCCATATTTTGCAAACAGAAGATTACACTTTTCAAAAAAACATGTTTAATAACATATTTTCTGCAAAAATATTTGGTCATATCAAAAAAAAGCAGTAATTTTGCACCGTGTTTTTCATGGTATTAGATTTTAAGGTTAAGTAAAGATTGGGATGTCGTGATGACATCCTTTCTTTTTTTAGGGTATTTTATATCATAGCGGATAATTTTTTCTCCTTATTTTTCTCAGCTGACAGGATTATTGTATTATATGTGTATTTTTAAATAATCTCCCTGTTGAATAGTGAATGCGACACGTGTGGCCATCGCACGTTCATCGTACAGCCATCGTACAGCCATCGCACGTTCATCGTACAGCCATCGCACAGCCATCGCACACGAAACCGTGTGCGATGCGTGGGCAAACGTAATGCATTGGGTTAGGAATGCGATAGTAAGGGAGGAGTTGGAAAAATTGTTACTTCATTAATTGGAAATTGGGCAGTCGGTTAACTGTATTGAAGTGGAACGTTTTAAGCGATTCTTCATCGGCTGCTGGCAACACGAATGGATAGTGCCCTGCCAGATATTCGGTAGTAGGAATAAGGAAATATTGGCGTTCTTGCTTTACAACGCCATCCACTTCCTGCTGAAGGATTCCTTTGTGTACGTAGCAGGGAAGAAACGTTACAGAATCAATTTTTTTCGTATTCCTTAATATATTTACGCGCACGAGAATGCCGCCATTGGTATTCAGTTTTCGTTGATTGCTGATGAAGTTACCCATGGAATACATTACCGGCATATCGCCAATCATCTCGCCATCTTCCACTACGTGCGGATGGCTGCCGATTACCAAATCAAACCCTTTATCTGCAAACCAGCGAGCCAATTGGCGCTGTTCATCCGTAGCTTTCGTTACGTACTCGAGTCCCCAATGAATAGTCATGATGCGAAGATCGATTTGCTTATCTTCAATACTGCGCAAGTCGGCAGCAATCTCAGCCGTATCGATGAGATTGACATGCGTAGGCGGGAGGGCTTGATAACCATTGCATCCATATGTGCAGTTGAAGAAAGCAATCCGAAGTCCTTGCACTTCCATAATAAGCGGATAACGCTCCGCGCGATCTTCAGGCGTACGATAGGCACCCATATTCGGGCAATCACCCATCTGATCAAGCGTGCGCTCCATTCCCCTGCGGCCGCGGTCAAGCACATGATTATTCGCCATCATAAACACATCGAATCCGGCATTTTTCAGGGCGTCAAGATAGCTGTCTGGACTGGCGAAATTCGGATATCCGGAATAGGGTTTGCCCGCCAACGTCGTTTCAAAATTCACAATCGCAAGATCAGCCCGCTCCAAAAACGGACGAACGTAGCGAAAATTGGGCTCAAAATCATACGTATCAGTCGAAGCATTGTACGCCCACTGAAATTGTGGGCTATGAACCATTGCATCACCTCCAAAGATTAGGGATATTGTTTCTTCAGAATAAGCGGCAACTGCAAATAAAAGTGCGCAAAAGAGAACTCGAATTTTCATGGATAATCGATTTTATTAAAATTTGCTGCAAAGATACAACATTTTTTTGATATATGCAAATAAAATGCTTTTATTTGCTATTTTCCTTGAATAAACTTGCGTAATTCAAATTTTTAACGTAACTTTGCGCGGAAATTGCAGAAGAATGTCGTAAATGGAAACGCGATACGAAAAAGAAGACCTTCAGCATGCTGCTGAAACGCTCAGAAAAGGCGGCATCATCTTGTACCCGACCGATACGGTATGGGGAATAGGTTGCGATGCCCGACAAGAAGCTGCCGTAAAGAAAATCTTCGCATTGAAGCAACGCGAAGACTCCAAGTCGATGCTTTGCCTGCTCGATTCTCCGGCCAAATTGCAGGGGTATGTAGACGAAATACCTGATATGGCTTGGGACTTGATAGAATTGTCTACTCGTCCGCTCACCATCATTTATCCGGGCGCAAAGAATGTAGCCCCATCGTTGCTGGCAGAGGATGGTAGCTTAGGAATACGCATTTCGCAAGAAAAATTTACGCAAGCGCTATGCAATGCCATTCATGGTCCGATAGTGAGCACCAGTGCAAACATATCTGGTGAGCCCACTGCTCGCACGTTTGCTGAGATATCCGAAGCTATTCGTTCAGGAGTAGATTATATCGTTCGCTATCGCAGAGAGGACACAACCCCGCATCAGCCGAGCAGCATCATCAAACTCGGGGTGCATAACGAGATTAAGATTATTCGTGAGTAAACGCCTATCCACATATTTCCGTAGCCGACGTGGCCGCCAACTGCTTTACGTAGCTGGCGATTTGCTTATGAGTGCTATTGTGTGGATCTGCTTTCTTCTGCTCCGTTGGGTAGTGGAAGGCGATGATCGAATTAACGGTTTTTGGGAGTCGATAGGAGCAGCTATATCGTTCAGTAGAGCGCTGATAGCCTACCCTACCTTCTGCCTGCTGGTGTATTACCTTTCAGGATATTATCTTCAGCCGCAAAAGCGAAGACTGAGTTCGGAGTTTTTGACAACGTTTATTTCGGCAGCAGTCATTACATTAATCGCATTTTTCTATATCATTATCGATGATGTAGTGCCGGATCATTATGCCTATTACAATTCGCTCTTGATGCTGTTTGGGCTGCAGTTTGGGCTGGTGTATTTGATGCGCATAGGAATCAGTTTTTTTACGCGCGCGTATCGTTATCGCCCACGTACGTACACGCTTCAACTGTCGGATGCCGAATCGGGTCAAATCAGCTTGCCACCATCTACTGAACGCGTGATTATCGAGGTGCCAGATGATGCGTCAGAGCAGCAGTTGTATCGCACCATCGGAAAACTCTATCCGCTGAAAGTGGAGATTGCCTTCACGGCACGCACCTACGACCTACTGATGGGACGCACGTCGATTCAAGACTTCAGCGAGCAGCCGCTCATTTCCATTACGGCCAACCCCATGAGCGATTTTCAGCTTACCATCAAGCGCAGCTTCGATATGCTAATGTCGCTACTATGCCTCGTGCTGCTTTCGCCTCTGATGGCGGGTATTGCCTTAGCCATCAAATGCACTTCACCCGGCAGTGTGCTTTACAGCCAAGAGCGCATTGGGCATTACGGAAGGCCGTTTCAAATCCTGAAATTCCGGACGATGAGGAGCAATGCCGAAAATGGCAAGCCTATGCTTACGCAAGACGACGATCCGCGCATTACCAAGGTGGGCCACTGGCTGCGAAAATACCGGCTCGATGAATTGCCACAACTATGGAATATTCTGAAGGGCGATATGGCTATCGTTGGCCCTCGGCCGGAAAGACGCTATTTCATAGAGCAGATTGCAGAAAGAGCGCCCTATTACTGTCTCATCTATAAAATTCGGCCCGGACTCACCTCATGGGGACCCATCAAAGTGGGATATACCGATACCATTGAGAAGATGATTCAGCGACTCAACTACGATATCGCCTATATGGAAAACATGTCCATTCGGCACGATTTGAAAATATTGTTTTACACCATAGGAGTGATTATCCATGGAAAAGGGAAATGAGTATAAAAACCGCCTCATTCAATGGCGAGAAGGACATAATGTAAGCGAAAAGCACTTGATTGTGGTGCTCAGCCTGCTTGTTGGTATAGCTACTGCTATCTCAGGTTGGCTGCTGAAAACCATGATTCACGGATGCCAGTATTTCGTAGAGAACATCCTGATTCATGGGCAATATACATGGTGGTATTTGATTACGCCTACCATCGGTATTGCTTTGGCAGCAATGTTCGTGAAATTCGTGGTGAAAGATGATATCAGCCATGGTATTACGAAAATCCTATTTGCCATCTCGCAACGCAAATCCATCATCAAAGCCCATAACATGTGGTCG
This sequence comes from Bacteroidales bacterium, assembly GCA_022784645.1. GTDB lineage: Bacteria > Bacteroidota > Bacteroidia > Bacteroidales > Paludibacteraceae > Colicola. The sequence goes on along the minus strand of JALFZG010000080.1, from coordinate 9,706 downwards.
TCGGTGGTGAGCTCAGCCGTTACAATTGGTTTCGGTGGCTCGGTCGGCGCAGAGGCCCCTATCGTATTGACGGGTGCAGCTATCGGCAGCAATCTCGCTAAGGCTTTCCGATTGAACCAACGTACGATGATGCTGATGATTGCATGCGGTGCAGCAGGAGCTATTGGCGGAATATTCAAAGCGCCGATTGCCGGATTGGTGTTTACGCTTGAGGTGCTCATGATTGACATGACGATGGCGAATATTGCCCCGCTGCTGATTTCTTCGGTTACGGCTACTGCCCTCTCGTATATCTTCTCCGGCGCTACTCCGCTGTTTGAATTGGAGCACTATGAGGCATTCTCTGTCAACCGATTGCCCCTTTATATCGTGCTTGGAGCTGTGTGCGGATTGGTATCGCTTTATTTCACCCGTGGAATGAATTTTCTGGAGCAGAATTTCGCTAAGAAAGGTGGGCCTTGGTGGCGGAAGATTCTGCTGGGTGGCTTGAGCCTTTCGCTTATGATCTTTATTTTTCCGCCGCTTTATGGTGAAGGCTACGAAACGATTGTGGACTTGCTGAATTTGAATCCGGATGCTGACCCGATGGCTGAAAACAACCTGCTGGCGAATTCGCCATTCGAGTGGTTGGGGCACACGGAGTGGGGAGCAACGCATCTAACTTGGGTGTTGATTCTGTATTTCACGTTGATTATCCTCGTAAAAATTGCCGCTTCGGTGGCTACGAATGGCGCAGGCGGAGTAGGTGGTATCTTCGCCCCATCGCTCTTTATCGGCTGCCTCACCGGCTTCGTGTGCGCCCGACTGATGAATATCTGCCAATTGAATGTGCCCGAGAGCAATTTTGCTTTGGTGGGGATGGCGGGTTTAATGTCGGGCGTGATGCATGCGCCGCTTACCGGCATTTTCCTCATCGCGGAGCTCACGGGCGGATATCACTTGTTCATGCCGCTGATGACCGTCAGCATCGTGTCGTATTTGGTGATTCGCGTGTTTGAACCCCATTCGCTTTATGCCATGCGACTGGCGCAGAAAGGTGAACTCATTACCCACAATAAAGACCGATCGGTATTGACCTTGCTGAAAATGGACAACGTGCTCGAAACGGATTTGAGCACCCTTTTCCCGGAAATGACTCTGGGCGAGCTTTGTAAGGTGATTGCCGAATCCCATCGAAATATCTTCCCTGTGATTGATCATGAAGGTAGGTTGCAGGGCGTGCTCCTGTTGGACGAAGTACGAAATATCATGTTCCAACCGCGGCTATACAACCGCTTCAGAGTATCCGAGCTGATGACGGCTCCGCCAGCTATCTTGTCGTACGACATGCCGATGGAGAAAGTGATGGAAACATTTGAAGACACTGGCGCATGGAACCTGCCCGTAGTGGATCAGGATAAGCGTTACCTCGGATTTGTGTCAAAATCCAAGATATTCAATAGTTACCGCCGTGTATTGGTACATTTCTCAGAAGAATAAATGCTATAAAAATGACATACGATGAAGCACTCAACCGTCTGCAGACGATAGTTAGCAGCCTGGAATCCAACGAAGCAATCTCGATTGATGAGTATAAGAAAAAAGCGCTTGAAGCCAAACAACTGCTCGACTTCTGCCGCAAGCAACTTACGCAAATTGAAGAAGAGATAGAAGGAATATTTGAAGAAAAATGAGTAAAAAACATATAAACCATAAAATAACCATTAAAACACACAAGATTGTTTATGAAGCAAATTATTGAATGCGTGCCCAATTTCAGCGAGGGGCGCAACCGTGAAGTAATCGACAAGATTGTATCTGCCATGGCAGCCGTAGAGATGGATGGCGAAAGAGTAAAAGTGCTGGACGTAGATCCTGGCCAAGCAACCAATCGTACGGTGGTTACTTTTGTAGGTACGCCGGCTGTGGTGTTGGAAGCGGCATTGGCAGGTGCTCGTACGGCAAAGGAGTTGATTGATATGCGCGAGCATCATGGTGCCCACCCGCGTAGTGGTGCGCTCGATGTTTGTCCGCTTATCCCCGTAGCCAATATCAGTTTGGAAGAATGCGCTACACTGGCGCGCGCGCTCGCTAAGCGCATGTGGGAGGAAGAGGGCATTCCATGCTACTGCTATGAAGCTGCAGCTTTCACCCCCGAACGCAAGAACCTGGCCGTTTGCCGAGAGGGTGAATACGAGGCTTTGCCGGAGAAGATGAACGATGAAAAGCGTCGTCCGGACTTTGGACCTGCTATTTTCGATGAGAATGTAGCTAAGGTAGGAGCTTCCAACGTAGGTGCACGCAATTTCCTGATTGCTGTGAACTTTAACCTCAATACCACTTCTACTCGTCGCGCGATGGCCGTAGCCTTCGATGTGCGCGAGAAAGGTCGTAAGGCAAGGGAGAATAATTCGCTTACGGGCAAAGTGCTCAAAGACGAGCAGGGCAATGAAATATGGATTCCCGGCACGCTCAAAGGCACGAAAGCCATTGGTTGGTTTATCGACGAGTATGGCATTGCGCAGGTGAGTATGAACATTACGGATATCGAAGCTACCCCGCTGCATATTGCCTTTGAGGAAGTGAGCCGTGCTGCGGCCGCTCGTGGCATGCGTGTTACCGGTGCTGAGATCGTAGGCTTGGTGCCCAAATCCGTATTGATTGATGCCGGCAAATTCTATCTTGCTCGTCAGCAACGTAGCCTCGGCATTGAGGAAAAAGAGATTATCAAGATTGCCGTAAAATCCATGGGATTGGACGAACTCAAGCCGTTTGATCCGAAGGAGAAGGTGATTGAATATATGATGGTAGATGAAGCCGAGCAGGCAGCCAAAGAGCACCTTATCCGCATGACGTGTAAGGATTTTGCCAATGAGACGGCTTCGGAGAGTGCTGCTCCCGGTGGCGGCTCCATCTCTGCTTACATGGGCGCCCTCGGTGCGGCTCTGGCTACGATGGTGGCCAACCTCTCTGCACACAAACGCGGATGGGACGAGCGTTGGGAGGAGTTCAGTAAGGTTGCTGAAGAAGGACAGGTTGTAATGAACGAATTGCTCCATCTCGTTGACGAAGATACGGCTGCCTTCAATAAGATCATGGACGTTTTTGCTATGCCGAAAACGACACCCGAGGAGAAAGCGGCTCGCGCTGAGGCTATGGAAGCAGCAACGCTCTACGCTACACAGGTGCCGCTGCGCACCATGAAGGCGGCTACTCGTGCGTTCCCCGTTATCATGGCGATGGCTCAGAAAGGCAATCCCGCTTCGGCTTCGGATGCCGGAGTAGGCGCTTTGGCTGCACGTGCGGCTGTAAGAGGAGCCGATATGAACGTGCGTATCAATGCAGCCGGATTGAAGAACCGCGAAGTGGCTGAGGCACTTATTGCAGAGGCGGCTGAACTCGTTAAGCACGCTGAAGAGCAGGAAATGGCCATCCTCGAAATCGTAAACGCTAATATCAACAAATAAAGCACTATGAACGCATTTCAAGAAGAAATTTTGCGAGGAATAGGCGATGTCCTTCCCGAGAAGAAAGCCTATGATCCCGCTGTCAACCACGCCCCTAAGCGCAAAGATATTCTCACGGAGGAGGAGAAAGTATTAGCGCTGAAAAACGCTTTACGCTATTTCCCGCAGAAGTTCCATGCAACGCTCGCTCCTGAGTTTGCAGAGGAGCTCCGCACCTATGGACGAATCTATATGTATCGTTTCCGTCCGACCTACGATATGTATGCTCGTCCAATCGATGAGTATCCCGCTAAGAGCCGTCAGGCTGCGGCTATCATGGCGATGATTCAAAACAACCTCGACCCGCGTGTGGCGCAGCATCCTCACGAGCTGATTGTATATGGCGGAAATGGTGCTATCTTCCAGAACTGGGCGCAATACCGCTTGACGATGCAGTATCTGGCTACGATGACCGACGAGCAGACGCTTGCTATGTATTCGGGCCTACCGATGGGACTCTTCCCGAGCCATAAAGATGCGCCTCGCGTAGTGGTGACCAACGGCATGGTTATCCCCAACTATTCGAGTCAGGATCATTGGGAGCGCTTCAACGCCCTCGGCGTGAGCCAATACGGCCAGATGACCGCCGGCAGCTATATGTATATCGGTCCGCAGGGCATCGTACACGGCACCACCATCACGGTGATGAATGCCGCTCGTAAGCAGCTTCGCAAACGCGGTCTTCAGGGTACGATAGATGAACGAAAAGGCATGTTGTTCGTAACTGCTGGTCTCGGCGGCATGTCGGGTGCTCAACCTAAGGCTGGCAATATCGCGGGCGTGGTGTCGGTAACGGCTGAAATCAATCCGCTGGCAGCTGAAAAGCGCTTCGAGCAAGGTTGGGTAGATGAACTGCACTACAACCTCGATGAGCTGATTGAGCGCATCCGCATCGCACAAGCGCAACGCGAAGTCGTTTCGCTGGCATACGTAGGCAATGTGGTGGATTTGTGGGAACGCCTTGCAGCGGAGAACTACCCCGTAGATTTGGGTTCAGACCAAACCTCGCTTCATAACCCTTGGGCGGGCGGTTATTACCCCGTAGGTTACAGCCTGGAGGAATCTAAGCGCATGATGGCCGAAGAGCCGGCTGCCTTTAAGGAGGCTGTACAGGCTTCCCTGCGCAGGCATGTGGCGGCCATCAATAAACTGACAGAGGCGGGCATGTACTTCTTCGATTACGGAAATGCATTCCTCCTCGAGAGCTCGCGCGCGGGCGCGGATATATGTAAGGAGGACGGCACCTTCCGCTACCCCAGTTACGTACAAGACATCATGGGGCCGCTCTATTTTGACTACGGCTTCGGTCCTTTCCGATGGGTATGCATGTCAGAAGACCCCAAAGACTTGCAGAAGACCGATGAACTGGCGATGAAGGTATTGGGCGAGATTGCCAAAGAAGCACCCGAAGAGATTCAAGGACAGATGCACGACAATATCCATTGGATAGAAGAGGCTGGTAAAAACAAACTCGTAGTAGGTTCGCAAGCACGTATCCTCTACGCCGATTGCGAGGGCCGCACCAAGATTGCTTTGGCCTTCAACGAGGCTATCCGCTCGGGCGAGATCAGTGCTCCTATCGTGCTCGGACGTGACCACCACGACGTATCCGGCACCGACTCGCCTTTCCGCGAGACGTCGAACATCTACGACGGCAGTCAGTTTACGGCCGATATGGCCATCCAAAACGTGATTGGCGATGGCTTCCGCGGAGCTACATGGGTAAGTATCCACAACGGTGGCGGCGTAGGATGGGGCGAAGTGATCAACGGTGGATTTGGCATGGTAATCGATGGCTCCGACGATTCGGCACGCCATATCAAGAACATGCTCTTCTGGGACGTCAACAATGGTATTGCTCGCCGCAGTTGGGCACGAAACGAACCCGCTAACCACGCTATACTCCGCGAGATGGAACGCACGCCCGAATTGCGCGTGACTGTCCCCTATCTGGCTGATGATGAGATAGTTAGAAACGCATTAAAATAACACCTTAAATATACCATTATGCATATTATCGATCATAATCACCTTACTATTGATAAGGTAAAGCAGATTATCGAAAACCACGAGCAGCTCAGTTTGAGCGAGGAGGCAATAGCCGCTATCGAGCGTTGCCGCGCATATCTTGACAGCAAGATGGGCGATATTGGCCGCCCTGTATATGGCATCACTACCGGCTTCGGAAGCTTGTGTAACATCTCCATTCCGGCAGAGGAATTGAGTCAACTCCAGCACAATCTGGTGATGTCTCATAGTTGCGGCATGGGCGAAGAAGTGCGTCCGGAGATCGTGAAGATCATGCTGCTCTTGAAAGCGCAGTCGCTCAGTTACGGCCATTCGGGCTCGCAACTCATCACCATCCAGCGACTGATTGACATGTTCAATCTCGATATTCTCCCCGTAGTCTATCAGCAGGGTTCACTCGGCGCATCGGGCGACCTCGCACCGTTGGCCCATCTGAGCCTACCGCTTATTGGCATGGGCGAGGTATATTATAAGGGCGAACGACGCATAGCTGCCGACGTATGGCAGGAGCTCGGGTGGGAGCCTATCCGCCTTAAGTCCAAAGAGGGATTGGCGCTGCTCAATGGTACGCAGTTCATGAGTGCTAACGCCGTTTGGAGCCTTATTCAAGCAGAGCGTCTGAGCCAGTGGGCGGATATGATTGGCGCTATCTCGCTGGAGGCTTTCGATGGCCGCATCGAGCCCTTCTACCCGCATAGCCACCGCCTGCGTCAGCAACCCGGACAGATGCTTACGGCCGATCGCTTCCGTCAGTTGCTCGAGGGAAGCGAGCTGATTGAGCGCAAGAAAGAGCACGTGCAAGACCCCTATTCGTTCCGTTGCATCCCGCAGGTACATGGCGCAGTCAAAGATACGATTGCTTACGTAAAGAGCGTGATTGAAAACGAGATCAACTCCGCTACTGACAACCCCAACGTGTTCCCCGAGGAGGATATGATCATCTCTGCCGGCAATTTCCATGGCGAACCTATTGCTATACCCATGGATATGCTCGGATTGGCTATGAACGAGCTGGCGAGCATCTCTGAGCGCCGTATCTATAAGCTCATCTCCGGCCAGCGCAATCTGCCTTCGTTCCTCGTGGCCAAACCCGGCTTGAATAGTGGCTTCATGATCCCGCAATACACCGCCGCCTCTATCGTGAGCCAAAGTAAAGGCCTCTGCTGGCCCGCTTCGGCTGATTCTATTCCGTCCAGCCAAGGACAGGAAGACCATGTGTCGATGGGTGCGAATGCGGCTACCAAGCTTGTGCGTCTCGTTGACAATACCGAGTCGGTACTGGGTATCGAGCTCTTCAACGCATGCCAAGCGCTGGAATTCCGCCGCCCGGCTAAATCCTCCCCTGCTATCGAGCGTATCGTAGAGGAGTTCCGCAAGGTAGTGCCGTTTATTTACGTTGATTGCTATATGCACCCGCTGATGGTGGCTGCTAAAGAATTTATCCGCCGTGAAGACTTGTATTAAAAATATCCGCGAGATAGTGGGCATTACTCCAGAAGGCGTCCTGCGCAAGCAGGGCGCTGAGATGGATCATACGGGTACACTCAGCAATGCCTATCTCTTGATGGAGGACGACCGTATTGCCGATTTCGGACCGATGAACGAAATGCCCGAGGCGGATGCGTATATCGATGCGGAGGGCGGACTGCTCATGCCTTCGTTCTGCGATTCGCATACACATATTGTATATGCCGGCACGCGCGATGGGGAGTTCCTGGATAAGATACGCGGCCTCAGCTATGAGGAGATAGCGGCCCGCGGAGGAGGTATCCTCAATTCCTCGGACTTACTCCACAGTACCTCCGAAGAGGATCTCTATCAGCAATCCATAGAGCGCGTATGGGAGATGATCCGCAAAGGAACGGGCGCCATCGAAATCAAGAGCGGATACGGACTCAATCCTGCCGATGAGCTGAAGATGCTGCGCGTTATTCGGCGCATCAAAAACGAATGTCCGGCGCTCATCCGCGCCACCTTCCTGGGGGCACACGCAGTGGGACGACAATACACCCAAGAGGAGTACGTAGATACCATCTGCCGCGAGATGATTCCCGCAGTTAGCGAGCAGCAACTGGCAGACTTCATCGATGTGTTTTGCGATACAGGATTCTTCACGGTTGAAGAAACGGATTGCATCCTCCGAGTGGGGGCTGAATACGGCCTGCGTCCGAAGATCCACGCCAACGAGTTAGGCGTAAGCGGAGGCGTGCAGGTAGGTGTAAAACATCAGGCTCTCAGCGTTGACCACCTGGAGCAGACGACCGATGCGGAGATTGAAGCGCTCCGCGGCTCCTGCACTATGCCTACGATGCTCCCGGGCTCATCGTTCTTCCTCGGGCTGCCATACGGACGTGCCAAAGCGTTCATCGAAGCCGGACTGGGCATTGCCCTCGCCAGCGATTACAACCCCGGTTCGTCGCCCAGCGGCGACATGCGTTTCGTGATGGCTATGGGCTGCATTCGCATGCGCCTCACACCTGTGCAAGCCCTCAATGCGTGTACACTCAATGCCGCTTATGCGATGGGAGTGAGCGAACAGGTAGGGTCCATCACACGAGGCAAACGAGCCAACCTCATCATCACCCACCCCATGCATTCGCTCACCATCATCCCCTATCATTACAACTCGCCCTTCATCCGCCATCACATACTTGCCGGAAACTTGATTGGCTGATAAACGAGTTTGCTACCTGATTCTGCCGCACGCTACCCATGCGTTGCGGCATTTTTTTCGATTTTTTAACATTTGAGAACCTATTGTTGGCGCAATAATTGTGGGAGTTTTTTATACTATAAAAGTAAAAACTGAAATCACAAGGTACAAAATGAATGTATTAAGAAAAGCTTATTGCAGAACGTTTCAGTTCTGCTTCCGATTGGCGCTGCCGTTGCTCCCTTATAAGCGCCCTAAAACACGAGAATCACTCTCGCTTATTCCCGCCATCCTCCGCCGCAAGCATATTTCCAAAGTGCTGATTGTTACTGACAAAGGTTTGGTAAAAGCCGGTTTGGTCAATTTCCTTACCGACGAGTTGAAGAAGAATAAAGTGGCGTATGCTATCTACGATGAAACGGTAGCCAATCCTACTATTGACAACGTAGAAGCAGCTCGCACGCTCTATCTCCAGAGCGGCTCAGAGGCTATTATCGCCCTCGGTGGTGGTAGCGCTATGGACTGCGCCAAAGCGTGTGGCGCACGTATCGCACAGCCGTGGATGAGCGTGAAGCGGATGGGCGGTATCCTGAAGGTGATGCGCAAGCTGCCTATCCTCATTGCCGTGCCTACCACGGCAGGCACCGGCTCGGAGACCACCCTCGCGGCGGTCATCACCGACGCTACCACCCATCATAAGGTGCCCATCAACTCCTTCCCCCTCATCCCCCGATATGCTATCCTCGATTATAAGCTCACCACCGGCCTGCCCAAGCATATCACGGCTACCACCGGCATGGACGCACTCACCCATGCAGTAGAGGCATACATTGGCGGCACCACTACACGCGAGACGCGAAGCCTCGCCATCGAGGCTACCCTGCTCATCAAGCGCTATCTCTATCGGGCTTATCAGGATGGCAACGACACCGAAGCGCGTCAGGCAATGCTCCGAGCCGCCAATAGTGCCGGTGCGGCTTTCTCCAAGAGTTATGTAGGCTATGTACACGCAGTGGCACATTCGCTCGGCGGTCAATACGGCATCCCGCACGGACTGGCTAATAGCGTGTTGCTACCTATCGTGCTCCGAGCCTATGGGAAGGCATGTTGGCACCGGCTCGCTGACCTCGCACGCAAGAGCGATATCGCACCGGCTGATGCTTCTGACGAGGAGGCGGCCAATCGCTTCATCGATTGGGTGCAGGAAATGAACGACTCCATGCAGATTCCCCGTAAACTCGAAGGCATCCGCGACGAAGATATCCCATGTATGGCTGCACGTGCCGACAAGGAAGCCAACCCACTCTATCCCGTACCAATCCTCATGGATAAAAACGAACTCATGCAGTTCTATTACGCAGTAAAAGCATAATGAATCAATTACATTACTCCAATTTTGTATAGGTGGGTTCTAAAAATTAGCTGTTTAGATTTTGGATTTATTTTCGAGGAAAAATTGGAAGTAAAAGAGGGAGCGTAGCGAGCTACGTGACTGATTTTACTTACGATTTGGGCCGAAAAGAAACCAAAAGATGACAAA
>JALFZG010000075.1 GCA_022784645.1 Bacteroidales bacterium | reverse complement strand
GTCAATGAACGCTGAGGGCGCTAAGACCTGGGCTCGCATTACCAAGGAGAATATTGGTAAGTCTGTAGCTGTTGTGCTCGATGGTTATGTATATTCGTTCCCGACCGTACAGTCTGAGATTACGGGCGGTAACTCACAGATCACCGGTAACTTCACCGTGGATGAGGCAAAGGACTTGGCCAACACCCTCAAGTCGGGTAAGATGCCGGCTCCTGCACGCATTATTCAGGAAGATATCGTAGGTCCGTCGCTTGGTGCTGAGTCGATTAAGGCTGGTTTGATTTCGTTCGTTATCGCCTTCTGCCTTATCCTCATCTACATGATTTTCTATTATGGTTTGATTCCTGGCCTTATCGCTGATGCAGCCCTCCTGCTCAACGTCTTCCTCGTATTCGGTATCCTCGCTTCGTTCGGTAGCGTTTTGACCTTGCCGGGTATTGCCGGTATCGTGCTTACGATGGGTATGGCAGTGGATGCTAACGTGCTTATTTTCGAGCGCATCCGTGAGGAACTCAAGGGTGGCAAGGGCTTGAAGAAAGCAGTAGAAGATGGTCATAAGGGTGCTACTTCGGCTATTATTGACGCTAACGTTACCTCGCTCCTTACGGGTATCGTATTGGCAGTGTTCGGTACGGGTCCGATCAAAGGCTTTGCTGTAACGTTCATCATCGGTATCGTTACCACCTTCTTGACCGCTGTATTCTTCGCGCATTTGCTCTTGGATAATTATGTGAACTCGAAGAACGCTAAGGAACTTAGCTTCACCACGAACATCACGAAGAATTGGTTCCAGAACATGCATTTCAATTTCGTAGGTGCACGTAAGATTGCTTATTGCATCTCAGCAGTGGTGCTCGTTGTTTGCCTCATCGGTCTGTTTGCTCCTGGCTTGAACCGCGGTATTGACTTCACCGGTGGTCGCAACTACGTTGTTCGCTACGAGCAGCCGGTTAAGACCGATGACGTACGTGTTGCCGTAAACGATGCCCTCGAGGCTCAGTTCCCTGGCGAAGCATTCGGCTTGAACGTTATCACGATTGGCTCTAACAACCAAGTGCGTATCTCTACCAATGTCGGTATCCAGAACGAGTCCGAAGACCTTGATCCGGTTATTGAGAACTGCCTCTATGTAGCATCTAAGAATGCCGGTTTGATCTCTGAGAACGTTTCGGCAGAGGAGTTCCTCTCTACGCAGATTAATGAAAACGTAGGTATCATGTCATCGCAGAAGGTGGGTCCGGCTATTGCTGATGATATCAAGACGGCTGCTGTATGGTCGATTATTATCGCTCTCTTCATCGTAGCCCTCTATATTTTCATCCGTTTCCGCAACTTCGCTTTCTCTGTAGGTGCGCTCGTTTCGTTGGCTCATGACTCTTTGATCATCATCGGTTTGTATGCATTACTTTGGAAGATTATGCCGTTCTCTATGGAGGTTGACCAATCGTTTATTGCGGCTATCCTTACCGTGATTGGTTACTCTATCAACGATACCGTGGTTATCTTCGACCGTATCCGAGAATACACGGGCTTGTATCCGAAGCGCCAACGTTATGACAACATCAACCTGGCATTGAACAGCACGCTCTCTCGTACGTTCTCGACCTCTATGTCAACGTTCGTAGTATTGTTCGCAATCTTCTGCTTCGGTGGTGCTTCTATCCGTGGTTTCGTATTCGCATTGCTTCTCGGTGTGATCATCGGTACCTATTCTTCGCTCTTCATTGCATCGCCTGTAGCTTATGAGATTCAGAAGTGGCAGGATGCACGCAAGGCTAAGAAAGAGGCTTAATCTTGTATATAGCTAGCCGGTTACTCGCTTTGAGTAGCCGAGCGAGCTACATAACAAAGGCTGCTTAACCATATGGTCAGGCAGCCTTTATTGTATCTATAGTGATGGCAATTCACTCGAAGAGGAGTTTGCGAGAATGCCCGCTTGAGCCGTTTTTCTAAGGAGATGCTATGTTTACGCTTAGTCGAGAATGCGGATGCGTAATTGTCCGTCGGCATCCGGCTCGAAGCGAAAATGGGGGTCGGCAAAAGCTTGTTGGAAAGCGCCCGACTGAGTAAGCTCGCTTGGGGTGCCGGCTTGAATACCCTCAAAAGGTAACATGAGCCAGATGGTGTCAGCCGTTTGGAGCGCCAAGTCGAGCTCGTGCGTACTTATTAATATTGTACGCGCGGTCGCGCGCGCGAGCTGCCTGAGAAGCAGGAGAGTTTTTATGCGGTTGGGCAGGTCGAGATGGGCGGTGGGTTCGTCGAGCAGGATGAAGGGCGTTTGTTGCGCGAGTGCCTTAGCTATCAGGGTGCGTTGTTTCTCGCCGTCTGACAGCTCGCTGAAGTAGCAGGAGCGCTTGTGCTCCATATTAACGGCTGTAAGGGCTTCATGAATGTTTCGCACGTCGTTATTTGATAATTTACCTAATATGTTCGCATACGGGTAACGCCCCATGGCAACCACATCTTCCACCGTTGTGCGGTCGGTAGAGAGGCGGTCGGTCAAGACAACGGAGAAGAGCAGCGAGCGTTCATGTTCAGTCATGCTAAACAGCGATTTATCGGGTGTATCGGATTGGCGAACTAGTACCTGACCGCTGAGAGGTGGAAGAAAACCAGCAAGTGTACGAATAAGAGTAGATTTGCCGCAACCGTTTTGCCCAAGCAGACAAATCATTTCACCTTCTCTCGCTTCGAGGCTGAGGGAAGGTTGGATAACGGACTTATTGTAGCCGATAGAGAGCTTATCAAGGATGAGATTTGCCATAATTGCTGCAAAATTACGCAAAAAAAACCGTTCTGCCAAAGATTTTTAGCATTTTATTTGTATATTTCGAATAAAAGTACTATCTTTGCGCCTAATAATCTCAAAATCTGACAGAAATGCATAAACTGACATCCCTTTTGCTAACAGCCTTAGTGGCATTGTTGAGCACGAGTTGCTTAACTCGAATCATTACCGTAGCCGAGACGTCTACGCCTGTTCGATATCCGGTTGCCCCTCAATATGTTGGCGTTACTCCCCAATATACTACTACTACGGTCAAAGTGCCGGCTAAGCCTGCTACTACGACTACCATACAAGTGAGTGCGCTCACGTCTGACATCAGCTTGTATTTGGATTTGCAGGCTGTGGCTGCTGCATTTGCCCAATCACGTACAACGGAAGAGTTTGAGGAGATTCTGAACTCCTATGAGTATATGATTTCCAACCTGGACTTGAATGGTGATGGCTATGTAGATTATCTGAGGGTGATGGAAACGCGCAATGGCCATAATTACCTTTACGTGATTCAGGCCGTTTTAGCAATGAATATCTATCAGGATGTAGCCACCATCGTAGTGGAGAATTATGGCGCTTCGCCGTATGTACAGATTATCGGTCATCCCTATATTTATGGAGCGAACTACATCATCGAGCCGGTATTTGTACGCAGGCCTTTGATTTTTGACTATTACGGCCGTCATTATTATACGGTATGGGTATCGCCCTATTATTACGGCCATTTCCCACCTCATTACCACCACTGTGCTCCGCGTCATTATGGCCACTATCATTCGTATGTGACTACGTATATTCACAGCCATAAGTACTGCCATGAGGTGCATTATGTAGATCATTGCCACTATCCTAACTATCATAAGGAGACGCAGCACTATCAGAAAAACGACTATGCAACTGCTCATCCCGAGGGTAGTTTCAATAGCCGCAATAGTGCGGTTACGTATCATCCAGAAGGCTCTTCTAACAGCCGTCAGGTTACGAATGCGCGTCAGCTTCAGCAGGCAGTATCTGCTACTACAACGACTACTACCGGTAGCCGTCAATCGGCATCTGGCAGCCGTACGCCTTCCTCGACTACGAGTAGCCGTACTCCTGCTGCTTCTACTTCTACCTCTACGAGCAGCCGTACTCCCGCTACTTCTACTTCTACGAGCAGCCGTACTCCTGCTGCTTCTACCTCTACGAGTAGCCGTACTCCCGCTACTTCTACCTCTACGAGTAGCCGTACTCCTGCCGCTTCTACTTCTACCTCTACAAGCAGCCGTACTCCCTCTGCTTCCTCTGCTAAGCCTTCCACAACGACTACTACCAGCCGTGTGAATCGCTCTACCGGAGCGGCTACGACGAAGACTACCACTACGACCTCTACCAGCCGCAAAGTGTCGGCTTCGCCCGCTTCTAAGTCCACGACCTCGAGAGGTGCAAGCTCAACGACTACTTCCTCCAGTAGTTCATCGCGCTCTACCACCACGAGTTCGTCTCGCAGTTCTTCGAGCCAAGAGAACACTACGCGCGGAACACGTAGATAATTGTTGTATATGCTGATTATCTTGCAAAAAAAATGTATATTAACATCTTTGAACAAGATGATATGACTTTTTATTACACTTTGAATAACAAAATGTTGTACTTTTTTATCTTACGTTTGTGTATGTGAAAAAAAAGCAGTACCTTTGCACCATCTCTTATGAGATAATTCAATAGTGTTAGTAGATGAGTGCTCGCGTTGAGAAACGAGGGCACTTTTTTCAGCAGAATATGTACCCCAATAAAGGAAATTAACAAAAATGAAGAAATTGCTACATGTCATATTTATGGCTTATATAAGTCTCTCGGCTTATGCGCAAAGCCCGTATATCAATAAGGTGTATGCCTATCATCCTGCTCCTGGTCAGTTTATTGGTGAGCATTATCCTGATGTATATGCGGATGATACGTATGAGTCGATTTTGACGCGAGTGGATTCTGCCCTCACAGGTGCTGCAGGCAATGCGATGATCACCTTGGGTGCTTGGGGCGGCAGCGTGACGTTCGGTTTTGATCATGATGTGCAAAATCGTCCGGGTGAACGCGATTTGCTGGTGTATGGCAATGTGTATTTCACGGGCGAAATGGCGGATGGTCATGCGGTAAGCAGTTCCGAACCTGGCATAATATGGGTGAGCGAAGACGTTAATGGTAATGGTTTGCCCGATGACCCTTGGTATGAGATTGCAGGTAGTGCTTCGGCTCAGGCTATAAGGGACTATCAGGTTACTTATTATTATTCTACTGAAGATATTCAATGGATTGATAATCAGGGGAATACGGGTAGTATTAAGCGCAATACATGGCATCAACAGGAAACCTATTTCCCCTATTGGGAGAGCATGGATAGTTTGGTCTTCAGCGGTACGCTTCTTCCGCCGAATATGTACGATAAAGGTAATGGCGTAATCCGCAGTGTAGCTTATGATTATGGCTATGCCGACAATCAACCCAACGACAGCATTGCCGCTCAGATTGATTTGGATTGGGCGATAAATGCAGCTGGTGAGCCGGTACATCTGGATGCTATTCGCTTCGTAAGGGTGCAGACTGGTGTACAGGTAGATTGGGGTATCAGTGGCGAAATGAGTACCGAAATCTGTGGTGCAGCCGATTTACATATTGCCACTTCGCTCGTCAATCATTTGCAGTTGCCGAAAGCAGAAAAGCGAATGCAGAATGGACAATTGGTGATTTGCATTGGTGAAAGAACCTATGATATTTTTGGAAATAGGTTGTAAAATCAACAATTTTTTGCGTTTACAGCAAATATTTAAGATTTTTTAATAAATATTTGCACGTATCGTTTTTTATGATTACCTTTGCATTCGGCAAGTTGCGGATGTTCTGCAATGGTAAAGCATAGAAAACATGAAGAGCACTCTTCCTTCTCCTCGATTGGCAGCCGGGCAACTAATCTCGGCTCGCGATATTTTGCTCCGGCGTGATTGCATGTCGAGGCTCAATGAGTGGTTAGAGGCGAAAGGATATTGCACGCGCGGAGTGACAATCATTGAATTATCGAATTTAATCGGCACGAATCGTACAACCCTTTCTCAATTTATCAATCAGGAGTATCAACTGTCGTTTCGTGATTGGATTAACCGTTATCGTTGTGATGAGGCGATTCGGCAATGGGATGATATGCCTAACCTCACGGTGGATGAGGTGGCTAAGAAATGTGGTTTTTCGAGTAGGAAATATTTTGATTTGGTATTCTTTGCTTGCAAAGGCATGAGCCCTTCGAAGTATTGGAAGGCGAATAAGCGGATGCGGGAAAATTTGCCCGATTTGGAGGGCGAAGCGGAATAATACCCGAACATTTCGGGAGTAATTTTGCATAAAAATGTAAGTATTCATTAAAAAAAGATAAAAAAGTACATTTTTTCGTAAAAATGTGCGGTTATATCATTTTTTTTTATTATCTTTGCAGCAAAATTTTCACCCATGAAAACATCACCCAAACAGGCAACAGCCACCCTTACAGAAATAACGTTGCTTAACGAACGTTCAGAGTGTCTTCATCTGGAAAAACGTACGAAAACGACGTTTGATTACCCGCTCCATAAGCATAAGGAGCTGGAGATTAACTATGTAGAGAATGGTGCAGGCTTGAAGCGCATAGTCGGAGATTCGGTCGAGCCAGTGGTCGATTTAGATCTTACGATAGTAGGAGGCGGTTTGGAGCATCAGTGGGCTGAACCGCAAGAGTTCAACGGTAAGGAGATGCATGAGATTACGATCCATTTCTCTCGGTCGCTCTTAGGAGAAGAACTGCTTGCAAACCAATATTTCAAGGGCATCAATATGCTTTTCCAGCGCGCGCAACGAGGCATTTGCTTCAGTCAGGCAGTGATAGCGCGCATCAAGCCCAAGTTGTGGCAGATGGCGAACATGGAGCCGGGTTTTGCCCGCTTTATCCTGCTGCTTGAAGTGCTTCATGAATTGTCGGAAACCAATGACTATCACCTACTTGCGAGCGAGGAGTTCAGTCAGGCCGCCATCCCTTCTGACAACCAGCGCATTCGCCTTGTATTGGAATATATCAACAAGCATTTCCGCGAGGAAATCCGCTTGCAAGACTTGGCCGATTTGGTATGCATGACGCCTACTTCGTTCAGCCGTTTCTTCAACTTGCGCACACATATGAGCGTGAGCGATTATATTATTGAGTGCCGCTTGGGCTATGCTACCCGTCAGTTGATTGATTCGGTGCAGACCGTATTGGAGATTTGCTACGACAGCGGCTTTAACAACGTAAGCAATTTCAACCGCATTTTCAAGAAACGTAAAGGCTATACCCCTACCGAATTTCGCAAGCAATACAATAGGAGCAAAATCGTTGGCGACCGATACGGTGATTTGCTGAAATAATCAGCCTTACTCCTTATATAATTAAGCGCGCGTATGCGCGAGCTTATGAGAGGATTTTTTTGCGCAGTGCAGTTCTTCCTAAGTTCTTCCTAAGTTGTTTCTTAGTCCAGCATTAGTTAATTAACTAATATTTAACTAAGGATTAACTTAGGATGGCTTATATCAGAACGAGTAAATCGAGGAATGTTTTTGCGATAAATGAGTATATTTTCCCCTAAATCAGCAAATTCCCGCAATTTTTTTTTGCATGAACATTCATGTTCGCAAAATAGTGTCAAAAGTAGTTATAAAAGTGTCAGCCCTTTTGAAAAATTTACACTAATTTTGCATCCGATTTACTATGTGATAACACAAAGAAGCGGCCATCCGGACAAAATGACGCAAATTTCGGCCGCGGCAAGTCAATCCGACGAGCCAATCCTTACTCCGGAAAACACAACAATAAAATCCACAATCAATATTATTTACTAACCAAAATCAATGTAACATGATGACCCTATTGTCAAAAGTTACCAAGGCTATGGTGTGGACAGTGGCAATGCTTCTTTTGCCTCTTTCTGCAATGGCTCAGGTGACAGTAACGGGAAATGTCGCCGATGAAAGCGGCGAACCAGTCATTGGTGCAAGTGTTCAGGTGAAGGGTACTTCACATGGTACCATTACAGACTTCGATGGTAATTTTGCCATTGATGTGGAGAACACTAAAGCCACATTAGTTGTTTCTTACGTTGGTCTGACCACCCAAGAAGTGGCACTCAACGGCAAGAAAGTATTAAAAATCGTGATGACGGCCAATACGGAAGTGATCGACGAAGTTGTAGTTGTAGGTTACGGTATGCAAAAGAAATCCGACCTCGCAGGTGCATCCTCTTCACTCGGTGAGGACGCATTGAAGAATGCAGCTATTACCAACTGTCTTATCCTGAAATAAGTAGACACTAAAAATCTACTTAAAAATGCGAAAAAGAGGTTTAAATTACTCGCTTGAAGATCGCTTAATGATTATTAAGGAGTACGAAACAAGCTCGATGAGTGCCGCAGAAGTGGCCAAAAAGTATGGATTTCATTCGCCAAATATTATAGCTGTTTGGCGAAATCGCTATGTCAATTCAAAAAAAAGTATTAACTTTGCA
>JALFZG010000084.1 GCA_022784645.1 Bacteroidales bacterium | reverse complement strand
CGTAACGGCAGGCACCTCGGTAGTGCCATACGGAAGCGCAATATTATACGTATTCAAATACGCATTAAAACCATTGATGCTTGCACCATTCACCTGGATATCCGCCAGCTTTGCATTGTTTGATGCCTGCGATACGAAGCGAATGCGATACGTAGTCGTAGAGTTGCCATCCTCCGACTGCACAGTGATTACAGTAGCTGCGCCATCTACTGCACCATTTTGAATCGTGCACTCCTGCGCAGAAAGACGACGGCCGGAGAAATTGGTCGTGTTACCCTTTAGGTTAGTGATTGAGCCCGCACCGCGAACAGCATAGATATTCGGGATAGTCGTAACGCCTTGACCCAGTGAATACACTTGCTCTGTCGTTGTATTATCCGGATCAAATCCTTTCCATTCGCGATTATTGATAAAAAGCTTCTGAATCTTCGACGAGTATATCAGCTCAACGTCATCTACATACAGTGAGTTGCCGGCGTATATGCCGGAATTTGCGCGGAAATTCGGGTAGTTACCAGCAGACAAAATGAGATTACATTTCTGCGGCACATTGTCATTAAAATAATAAATAGGTACTACAATGCGCGTCCAACTGGAATACACATTCATCTCACGATACCAACCTTCAGCTACTTGAGTAGCCTGAGTGGTTACACCACACTCATTACCATTGGTTGCAAAGCGGATATCGCTCTCTTCGTCTGTGCAATATTCTGGTTTAATGGTAGAAATATCCGTGCACGATAAGTTTTTTGCCTTATACTGACCACCAAACGAAGTGCCCGTCCATGCATAATACACGATATTGAAATTTTCATCGGCTGTATGATCGCCCGCAGCTTGATCCACGCTGCCATCATACACTCGCTTTACCCATACGGCAACCGAGTCAGGACGATGCGTCCACGTGATGCCACCATATGTGCCCGCAGTCGCATCATTTATTGAGGTGAGCGACGAAACATAAGCCCATGGTTGACCGAGCGCAACATAGCCCGGAGATGTAGCGCCAATACTGCCGACGCCTACAAATTGATCTTGAATCAACAAGCAGTTGCCAGTACGGCCTTGTGCTTGATGAGCGAAATTCTTTTTTACACCCAACTGCTCTACATTGGAGAAGTTCCAATATTTAGGCTGAATCTTTCCATCAAACGTCGCGCCTGACCAATCTTCAAAACCAGAATCAGTAAACTGATACTGCGCATAGGTTGACAAGCAGAAAAGTTGGATAAAACAGAAAAATACAAAGCTAAAATACCTGTTCATAATAAAATATAAGTATGAGGCGCAAGCGCCTAAAGTAATAGTGCAAGTTACAGAAAAACTGCCCTATCGGCAGCCATACTGCGTGTAACATAAAAAACGATGCAAAATTACTGCTTTTTCATGAAATAGCCAATAGCCTTTATTTGGAAAAAATACTAGTTTTTTAAGATACACACAAAAAAAAGCGAGATTTAGCCAATAATTCCATGCATTTTTTATGGATTATGCTAAATCTCGCTACATTTGTAACTTACACGATTCTTCATGAATGGCATTCATAATCGCCTCCACCATCTCAGCGGAAAGACCATTTTCTTTTGCCCATTTTAAGCGCTTATTCATCAGCTCAGCAAAGCGCTCTTCTTGAAAAACGGGCAATGATTCCGATTTCTTGATTTGCCCAATTTTTCGACTAACCTCCATTCGTTTGCTGATGAGAGCAAAAATACTCTCATCTATTTCATCAATTTGCTGGCGCAGCGGCAAGAGCGAATCCGAGGCTGAAGAGGTGCGCGTTTGTATTGCACCCAAAATCGAATGTAATGTTTCAGGAGTAAGTTGTTGATCGGCATCACTCAATGCTTGATCTGGATGGATATGCGACTCTATCATCAAGCCATCATAACCAAGTGCTACAGCCTGCTCGATCAGCGACGGAATCAATCTGCGTTTCCCCGCCATATGAGAAGGATCGAGCAACAAGCGGATAGTAGGAAGCTGTTTTTTAAGCGCAAAACTGGCCGACCAACATGGCGCATTGCGGTACTCCGTGGGTTGCCCCGTTTGGAATCCTCGATGTACAGCCATTACCTCCTCTGCACCACACGCTTGAAGCCGCTCTATCGCACCCACCCAAAGATTTACATCGGGAGAAATGGGGTTCTTCACCAATATGCCTTTGGGCTTACGCGGATGAACCGCAATAGCATCTGCTATCTCTTGCACAAGAAACGGATTAGTGGTAGTGCGAGCTCCTATCCAGAGATAATCCACCTCAGCATCAAGAGCCATACGCACATGGTCTGCAGAGCTCACCTCCGTTGCTATAGGAAGATGAAACTGTATTTTAACTTCATTAAGCCACTTTAGTGACTCCTCCCCAACTCCTTCAAAAAGCCCTGGTTTAGAGCGAGGTTTCCAAACGCCCGCACGAAAGATGCTAATGCCCGAGGCTACCAATCCTTTGGCAGTCTCGAGCACTTGCTCTCTTGATTCGGCCGAACATGGGCCTGCTATGAGGAGGAAATCCAGATTCATCTTAGAACCGCAATTTTTATATGCAGAAAATCTATATTTCCACATTAGCAATTGGCAATCGTTAATACTTTTGAAGCGATCACATCAATTGCACTAAAGCGGATTATTTTTTAAGTGCCGCTAGAGATGCTTCGATGGCAGCGATACGTGCTTCTGCATCGGCTTTTTTCTTCTGCTCAAGCGCTACAATCTCTGGTTTTGCGTTCTGCACGAAGCGCTCGTTTGACAGTTTCTTCATCACGCCCATCAAGAATCCCTGCTGATATTTTAAATCAGCCTCAAGCTTCTTGATTTCTTCTTCTACGTTGATGAAGCTGCCGAGTGGAACAGCATATTCGGTAGTACCTACTATAAATGCTCCTGCCCCTTCTGCTTTTTCCGATAGGAAATCCACCTTAGAAAGATTGCAGAGTTTCTTCACCGTTTCGCACACTGCCTCATCCGACAAAGCTACAGCCTCCTTAGCAATCACCTGCAATTCAAGAGCCTCCTTCTGAGCGATGTTCTTCTGCAAACGAATCGTACGAATACCGGCAATAACTTGCTTCATTTCCTCTACCTGAGCCAAGAGTTGCTGACATGGTTTTGAAGCAGCTGCCAATTGAGCTACCATAATTGACTCACCCGGCTTGCGCTCTTGGATATTTTGCCAAAGCTCCTCCGTAATGAACGGCATAAACGGATGTAAAAGGCGAAGCAACTGATCGAAATAATCGAGCGTAACAGCATACGTAGCGGCATCGATTGGCTGTCCGTAGGCAGGTTTCACCATCTCAAGATACCACGACGAGAACTCATCCGTATAGAGCTTATATATCGTCATGAGGGCTTCTGAAAGGCGATATTTACTGAAGAGATCAGCCACCTCTGCTGCCGTCTTTGCCAGCATAGAAGCAAACCAGCGGGTAGCAAGCTGAGCGTATGCTGGTTGCGCCATTTCCTTTACTTCCCAACCTTTTACAAGGCGGAAGCAGTTCCAAATCTTATTATTGAAATTGCGACCTTGCTCGCAGAGTGCATCATCATACAGAATATCATTGCCGGCAGGAGCTGACATCAAAATACCCATTCTTACGCCATCCGCTCCATAGCGATCAATCAAATCGAGCGGGTCGGGAGAATTACCGAGCGACTTTGACATTTTCCTACCGAGTTTATCGCGCACAATGCCCGTGAAATACACATGGCGGAAGGGCATCTCAGCCTTATATTCATAACCTGCCATAATCATTCTTGCCACCCAGAAGAAGATAATATCAGGAGCAGTAACGAGGTCGGCCGTTGGATAATAATACTGAATCTCCTTATTGTTGGGATCATCAATACCATTGAATAGAGAGATTGGCCAGAGCCAAGATGAGAACCACGTATCGAGCGCTCCTTCGTCTTGCACAAGGTTTACTCCCGGTGCTTTCTGTTGTGCTTCCTCGAGTGTAGGCGCAACGATAATCTTATCCTCAGGATAATTCTCTGCACCTACTTCAGCGAGCAAATCAGCATCGTAATAGGCAGGAATACGATGTCCCCACCAAAGCTGACGCGAGATACACCAATCCTTGATATTCTCCAGCCAGTTGCGATAGGTGTTCTTATATTTTGTAGGATAAAACTCTATCTCATCATTCATTACCGGCGGAAGAGCAATATCAGCAAAATGCTGCATTCTTACGAACCATTGGAGCGACAATCTCGGCTCAATGGGCACATTCGTGCGCTCCGAATAGCCTACTTTATTGTCGTAGTCTTCCACTTTCTCCACCAAGCCAACAGCCTTCAAATCATCAACAATCTGCTTGCGGCAATCAAAGCGATCCAAACCATCGTATTTTTCCACATTCGGATAAATATCCGGCTCCAGACAAGCAAGGGCAAGATGCGCATCTGCAGTAAACGTATCAAAGGTCGTGAGGTTATATTTCTGACCAAGCGCATAGTCGTTTACGTCATGCGCGGGCGTTACTTTTAAGCAACCCGTACCAAAACCAATCTCTACATAGCGGTCCTCAATGATAGGAATCTGGCGACCTACTTTGGGTACAATCACATGCTTTCCCTTGAGCCACTGATTAGCCGGATCTTTGGGATTGATGCATACAGCCACATCGCCCATAATCGTCTCCGGACGAGTAGTTGCCACCACCGCATAATAGCCCTCTGCATCTTTATGCACAAGACTGCCTTCGGGAATCTCGTTTTCGCAAACGGGCTCCACTACGCGATACTTCAAATAAAAAAGATGCGAATGCTCTTCCTGATAGATAACCTCCTCATCAGAGAGCGCTGTTTGTCGCTCAGGATCCCAGTTGACCATGCGCAAACCGCGATAAATCAAGCCTTTCTGATAAAGGTCACAGAATACTTTGATTACCGCACGACTGCGCTCTTCATCCATAGTAAACGCGGTGCGATCCCAATCGCAAGAGCAACCGAGCGTACGAAGCTGCTTGAGGATGATGCCACCGTGTTCATCTGTCCAATCCCACGCATGCTTGAGGAACTGCTCACGAGTAAGGTCCGACTTATTGATGCCCTGCTCCTTCAAGCGTTTAATCACCTTAGCTTCGGTGGCAATCGAAGCATGATCCGTACCGGGCACCCAGCAAGCATTCTTGCCCTCCTGACGAGCGCGACGAACGAGAATATCCTGAATCGTCTCATTCAGCACATGCCCCATATGAAGCACACCCGTTACATTTGGGGGCGGAATAACAACGGTATAAGCCGGACGACCATCTGGCTCTGAATGAAATAGTTTGTTGTCAAGCCAATATTGATACCATTTGGCTTCAATCTCTTTTGGATTATATTTTGCTTCCATATAATAGAAATAATAATGTCAATCTATCGCTCCGCCCGCATCGGATTCTCGAGAAAATCCTTATATGCCAAGCGAATACCATCTTCCAATTCAGTTTTATACGTCCATCCTAAACGAGTAGCTTTGGATACATCGAGCAGTTTTCGAGGCGTGCCATTAGGACGGTTGGTATCCCATTCGATTGCACCTGTATAGCCCACCACTCGTGCTACCATTTCCGTCAACTCACGGATAGTAAGTTCTTTGCCTGTACCTGCATTGACGGTTTCATTACCGGAATAATTGTTCATCAAAAACACACAAAGGTTGGCCAAATCATCCACATACAAAAACTCTCTTAATGGTGATCCATCCCCCCAGCAAGTGACGCTCGCAGCCCCACTCTGCTTGGCTTCGTGAAAACGACGAATTAGAGCGGGCAACACATGTGAATGTTCTGGATGATAATTATCATTTGGACCGTATAAATTGGTGGGCATCACGGAAATAAAGTCTGTACCATATTGCCTGTTCAGATACTCGCAATACTTCAATCCGCTGATCTTAGCCAACGCATACGCTTCGTTGGTTTTTTCCAGCTCCGACGTAAGCAAACAGGACTCCACCATTGGCTGAGGCGCCATGCGGGGATAGATGCAGCTTGAACCGAGAAACTCGAGTTTCTTGCACCCGTTTTTCCATGCAGCATGAATCACGTTCATCTCAAGAATCATGTTGTCATACATGAAATCAGCGAGCGCATTCTGGTTGGCAACAATGCCGCCCACCTTAGCCGCAGCCAAGAATACATACTCTGGTTTTTCGGCTTCAAAAAAGGCCTCTACATCGGCTTGACGGCAGAGGTCAAGCTCCTTATGCGTACGCGTAATGATGTTCGTGTATCCTTGCCGAAGAAGCTCTCTTACGATAGCAGACCCCACCATTCCGCGATGACCTGCCACATATATTTTTGCATCTTTTTGCATCATATAGTTTTCCTTTTTCTATCTTTTTGAGGAGGCTTTGTCTTACTAACAAAAGAAAACTATGCATCCTCATCGTCCGTGTAATAATTATAATGCTTCTTGCCACGTTTGCCGTTGTGCAAACCGTATCTGCTCGCACCATAGCCATATCCATAGCCCCCATAACCATATCCGCTATAGTATCCGTACTTATGACTTTCTGCAGGAACATCTGACAAGACAAGACAAATATTTTTGTAATCAACCGCCAATTGTTCCAAGGTCGCTTTGCAGAAATTCTTATTCGTTTGTGCACAACGCACCACAAACAAGGTCAAATCCGATTGCTCAATCAGCGCATACGCATCCGAAACATGACCGATGGGCGACGTATCGATGATGATGAAATCATACTTATCTCTGAATATTGCCAACAATTCAGTCATGCGATCAGAGCGCACCAATTCGCCCGGATTGGGAGGCACTGTGCCTGCTCTCACAAAATCAAATGCATATGGTGTATTCGAGTCGATGATATCCTCCAATTGGCAATCACCTACTAAATAATTGGTTACGCCCAAACCTGCTTCCAAACCGAGCGTTTCATGGATATTAGGTTTACGAATATCCAAGTCCACCAACAAGGTTTTCTTTCCGGTCATGGCATAAATAGCAGCCAGATTGGTAGAAGTAAACGTTTTACCATCAGCAGGTTGCGTAGAAGTAACCGTAATCATAATATTCGATTTCCGCTGCACAATAAACTCAATACGCGTACGCACGCTCCGGAGCATTTCTGCAAAACTGGATCGAGGTGCAGACGCCACCAAAGTTGGATTTTGCGACTTCACATGACGCAGTGTGCCCACAAGTGGGAACTTGGATAGGCGAAGCAATTCTTTAGGCGTACGAATCTGCGTATTCAGAAGCTCACTTAAAACGATGAGAATCAGCGGAATAAGCAAACCAATCAAGCAATAAGTCGAATACGTTTTCTTCTTAGCTGAGCCATTGGTCATAGCCGTTATGCGTGCACGATCAAGAATCTCATTGTCAGGCGTATTACTTGCTCGCTGAATCTCAGCTTCAGCACGCTTTTGAAGGAAGAACGTGTAATAATTATCATCAATACGATAATTACGTTCAATAGCCACCATCTCCAACTCTTTTTCGGGCAGATTTTGGATATCACGCTCCACTTCCGAACTCCTGCGCTGAAGGTCTTTTTTCTCTATCTCAAGCGAAGCCCTCATTGAGCTTACAACCTCAGTAATCGCTCGCTTTACGTTGTTGATATCCGTTGTATATTTGGCATAATACACGTTTTTCTCAGAGAGTTCTGACCGCTGAAGGGTAAGGTCGTTAAGTTGCGTAACGAGTTGCATCAGCATCTGCTCATTTAGCCCCAGCGATGTAGGTGCCACAATGGAGCCAGTCTCCATATTAGTAGTCAGATAATTATCTAAATAATCGAGATAGGTTT
This sequence comes from Bacteroidales bacterium, assembly GCA_022784645.1. Classification (GTDB taxonomy): domain Bacteria; phylum Bacteroidota; class Bacteroidia; order Bacteroidales; family Paludibacteraceae; genus Colicola. The sequence continues at coordinate 8,303 of JALFZG010000084.1, read as the reverse complement.
CCTTCAGCTTCAGGTTCATCTCCTCAGCATCAAATGACTCCATCTTCGACATCAACGTAGAAGCGTAGGCCGATACATCCACTATCTTATTCTGCTGACGGAAGTTGGTCATCGCCCCTTCTGACACTTGCAGCGATTGCTGCAGCAAGCTGATTTGCTGATTGATAAAACGAAGCGAATTATCTGCTACGGCATTCTTCCTTTCGAGGTTCTCCAATAGGAAAATTTCGGAGAGTTTATCGATAAAATCGCAATCCCTATCCGGTGTTTCTGACACCATGGAAATACGGAGCACAGTGCTGTTATCGCCTATAAAACCTAAGCCCACTCTTCCCATGAATTCATCCACGAGCGACTCTTTGCTGCGGAAGCGGAAATACATTTTTCCGGAACTAACCATCATCTGCGTTGGCCATACGATAATATCAAAATGGTCAGTAGAAAGCGGTTGCCCATACTGCCCTTCGGCCTTGAGCGGAGTTCCTTCAGCCGTAGATGTAATCAGATAGCTTCCATCTTCTTTCAGCTCAATAGCATATAAAATGCCGTAAGCAAAGGGCGCTACACGCTGGTCTTCTACAAAAATGGGGCTGTTGCGATAGATATTGCGCGTTTTAAAACGTCCTTGCGTGATATACTCCACATTCAAGTATGGGAGCGAATCCACCACCCTTCTCATCAAATCATACGAATTGAGCATGATGACCTGATTATTGACGTTTTTATAACCTGCATCCACACCAAAACCGTTCATAAGCGTTTGATTACTTATGCCCGTCTCCTTAATAATCAGCGTGCCGGCACTCTCAAATTGGGCAATCCATTTTCGATTCTTGAGATAAGCAAAGCCAAGGGCGATGACCAATCCAATCAAAAACAGATACCAATATCGCAGAATCTTGAAGACCCACTCCAAGAGATCAAACGACGATGCCTCTTCTTCCAACAGCTCTTGTTGCTCGATGTTTTGTGCCATTTTACAGTGGTTAATATGGTTAGATGCCTGGTGTAAAACTGAGAGCAGAAATCAAAAGGGATAGGGATGAAGTAACCAAACCGATAAAGGCAGTGTAGTTCTTCACGCGATAGAAACTTCCCTTTGCACGACTCACATAGATTACATCGTTGGGGTATATATAATAGTATTTACTATCAATTATCGTATTCGTACGGAGATCAAACTCGAGAATCTCGGGCTCTCCATTGCCATGCGGACGAATGATGCGTACATGCCGTCTGTCGCCCGACGTAGATACATCGCCTGACATCGCCAAAGCCTGAAAAATCGTCATGCGATCTTTATAAATCCGATACGTGCCGGAGCCAATATCTCCGAGTACCGTAAACGTCATATTGCTGAGCGTCAGCTTCACATCCGCATCTGGAATAATCTCGCGGAAGTGGGCTTGCAATGTATCTTGCGCCTCAGCCAACGTCAGTCCTTCCAAACGGACAGGTTGCAAGAAAGGAATGTCAACCGTTCCATCCGAATAAATGCGATACGACTCTGCGTTGTTCATGCTCGCGGAGGTAGATTGCATTGCCTTTGAAATGGTTTCATCCATCGTTATCAACCGATAGATGATCTCGTCGTTGACCGCCAAACGATAAGGTTTATACGCAACCGTATCATACTGCGGAAGATCCTTTCTTTCCTGCATAAAGCCAATAGCCCGATGCGAGTAGCAACCTGTAAGCGAAAAAGCCAACCCACAGATTATCAGAAAGAAAACACTATGTGATTTGCGCAATATCATTGTGTTCCTCCTTCTTCTTTTGTATTGGCTCGCACGGCAATGCGATCAACAACCGAATAAATAAACACGCCAAACGAAATCGTAGATGCTACGATACTGATTGTGCTCGTAACGTGGTTCAAACCGAACGAATAACCCGGCATATACCTTACGTAAATCACATCGTTTGGCTCAATATAATAAAACTCCGAATTTACGATATCTTCCGAGCGCAGATCAAATTTTTTCACCACCGTAGAGTCGCCCATATCGCGAATGAGCATGATCTCTTTTTTGTCAGCAATATCTGACAAATCGCCTACGAGTGCGAGCGCTTCAAAGATCGTAACTTTCTCTTTACTAATAGGATACCTTCCACTTTTAGTAGGGCCAATCACAGAGAAGCTCCGGCCTACAACCTGTACGTCTACTGATATGGCTGCATACTCGTCATACGACTTTACAAGACACGAGAGTTCGTCTTCTAACAGCCGTTTTACCTGACGCGTAGTCAGCCCCAACACCTGCAATTTGCCAACAGTGGGAACAGTAATATCGCCATTCTCATCAACCGAATAGGTGTACAAATCCATTGCTCCGGACACATCGCCTTGCACATTTTGACGCATACCTTGCTCGGTATTGAAGAGATTGGCAATTTTTTCATCTATGGAATAGACGTGAATATACAAACGATCCTCTTTCTTCAGAAGATAATCTTCGTAAGAAAGGGTGTCTTTATATACAGGAATATCGCCTCCTGATTTCTGCATCATGTTCACCTTTCTACTTATGACACATGCTGACATCAGCAGACTGATCCCCATGCAAATTACTATGTATAGTCTATTCTTCATCTAAGCAAGTCTATGCAACTGCACCCATTTCGGCACAGTTGCATAGAAAGCATCATTTATTAGAGATTATTGAGCTCTTCAGAAATAGCGGTGTATTTATCATCCATTTGGAAACGATAATACAAACCGCGGAGGATCATAATGAAATCACGATTCTTAGGATCGAGCTCATGTGCTTTTTCGAAATGCGGGAGTGCCTTGCGGAACATTTCATTCATTTCTTTGAGAGCAGCATTATAAGCCTTCTGATCGGTGATATACGCAGCATCCTCGTTCATTTTTACAGCCTGATTGTAATAAACGCGGCCCTTACCTGCATGTGCATCAGCCAACGTAGGATCGAGTGCAAGAGCTGCATCGAAATCAGCAAGAGCAGCATCGTAGTTCTTGGCATTTTCATCGAGGTTACCCTTGATATGATGATACTGAGCTACGTTCGGCTCGCGAGCAATAGCCTGATCCAAATACTCAATTGCTTTCTGCTCCTGACCGGAGTAGATGTAATGGTTGATAAGATTCTGGAGGAACCAAGGCTCGCTGGGGAACTTAACCGTTGCATCCTGAAGAACACGTACGAAATTTGCGGTATCCTTCTTAGCCTGATACTCCTGATAGAGGAGCTGAGTAACCGTTACGGGCTCATACTCACCATCCTTCATCTGCTCAAAGATTGCAATTGCATTATCGTGGTTCTCTGCTTGAGCAGCAAAGATACCTGCATAATACATATACTGCTGATAAATCGAATCCTTAGGCATTTCCTTCTGATACTTGGCATCCTGCATCATATCCAGATTGGGGATATTCAAATGGCGCATGAACACTTCATAAGCCGTTGCAAAATCGCGCTTATCGTTCAGATAAATACCATATTTCACCAACTCTTGCGTACGATAATACTCGAGCATCTTGTCAGCAATAGCCTTACGCGTCTTGGTGTCAACCACCTCACGCCCCTTCTTGTCGAGCGTAGGCGTCATAGCAATTTGATCGGCCTTGATCCAGTAGTCATAACTCTCAACGACAGCTTTGCCCACCTTCTCATCATCCTTGGGATTGCCGAACTGAGCCTGAATCATTGCATACTCATTCTCCTTGTAACCAATGAGTCCGGCTACATACCAGGTGTTGGCCAAATTCTTGGTTTCTTCGTTTTCAAGGGCAGCCTTAATGTCTTCACGTGCACCTGCAAAGTCCGGAGATTCCGTGTTGCTGGCCTTGTTCTTTGCCGAATTAACGGCTTTCTTCTGTGCATAGCCGCAAGTGCTTGCAAGCACGAGGGCCATCATGATAGCTAACTTTTTCATGATTTTGTTGGTTTTTTATGCGAGGAGAAAACGGGTGAACGCCCCCTCCTCAGTTAATTATTCATTTGTTTCTTCTGTTGCTTCTTCAGTCGTTTCTTCTGAACTTTCAGCTTGTTGTTCTTCCTCTTTAGGAACAACGCAACCGAAAGCAATGGCATCCTGACGTTTCTGCAATTCAATCAGCTTCACGCCTTGCGTAGCTCTACCCATTACGCTGATATCGCTTATCGGCATACGGATAGCCGTGCCGGACTTATTCACGAGCATCAGGTCGTTATCGTTGGTTACGGCATCGATGCCTATCAGCATACCGGTCTTATCCGTAAGCGTCATGGTCTTCACGCCCTTACCACCACGATTGGTAATACGATAAATCGGCTCACCATTCTCGTCATCCAAAGCAGTACGTTTGCCGTAACCCTTCTCCGAAATAACGAGCACCGTTTCGTCTGTTCCCTTCGATACACAAACCATGCCAATTGCGGCATCATCATTCTCTTCGAGGGTGATGGCACGTACACCCGAGGTGTCTCGACCCATCGAACGAACCGTTTCTTCGCTAAAGCGAACAACCTTACCTTGGCGAGAAGCTACAAGAATCTCTGACTGACCATCGGTCAATACCACCTTAATCAACTCATCGTCTTCGCGGAGATCAATCGCGATGATACCATTCGTGCGTGGACGGCTGTACTGCTCGAGCAACGTCTTCTTAATGAGGCCATTCTTCGTGAGGAATACAAGATAATGTGACTGAACAAAATCCCCATCATTCAAGCCCTTAACATTAATAAACGCGCGAACCTTATCGCCCTTCTGAATATTAATCATATTCTGAATAGCGCGTCCTTTAGACGTCTTATTGCCTTCCGGAATATCATATACCTTCAGCCAATAAACCTGTCCGCGTTCGGTAAAGAACATCATCGTAGAGTGCATAGATGCGGTATGAACATATTCGATGAAGTCCTCATCACGCGTAGCCGAGCCCTTAGCACCAATACCACCGCGGCTCTGCTGACGGAACTCTGAAAGTGCTGTACGCTTGATATAACCCAGATGCGAGATGGTGATTACCATATCATCATCGGCATACATATCTTCGGGGTTGAATTCCGTAGCCATCGGAACGATCTTCGTACGGCGTTCATCAGCGTATTTCTCCTTGATCTCAAGCAGTTCTTCTTTGATTAGTTCAAAACGCAGATGCTCGTCAGCCAAAAGGGCGTTCAAATGCGCAATCAACTTCTCAATCTCATCATACTCAGCTTTGAGTTTCTCCACTTGCAAGCCGGTGAGCTGCGACAAACGCATATCCACGATGGCTTTCGACTGCAGATTATCGATTTGGAAGCGAGCCTCCAAATTCGCCTGAGCATCTTGCGGAGTGCGGCTCTTCTTGATAATATCCACCACTTCGTCGATATTATTCACCGCAATAATCAAGCCTTCCAAGATATGTGCACGCTCTTCTGCTTTGCGCAATTCAAAGCGCGTACGACGCGTTACCACGTCCATTCTGTGCTCTACGAAATTGGCAATCAGCTCCTTCAAATTCAAGAGCATCGGACGGCCTTTTACAAGTGCGATATTGTTTACAGAGAACGAAGACTGCAGCGCTGTATATTTATACAACTTATTGAGCACCACCTGCGCATTGGCATCACGGCGAATCTCAATAATGATACGTACATCGCGCTTAGACTGATCCGAAATTCCGGTGATACCTTCAATCTTCTTTTCATTAGCCAATTCGGCGATATTCTTCACCAAATCCGACTTCACGATACCATACGGAAGTTCAGTAATCACAATGCGTTCACGACCATTATCCTCGGTCTCGATATCCGCATTGGAGCGAATCACAATACGTCCGCGGCCCGTCTCAAACGCATCTTTCACGCCAGAGATACCATAAATCGTACCGCCGGTCGGAAAGTCAGGCGCTTTCACATATTGCATCAACCCTTCTACGTTGATTTCCGGATTATCGATATAGGCCACACAACCGTCAATCACCTCGCCGAGGTTATGCGTTGGCATATTCGTAGCCATACCTACGGCAATACCGCTTGCGCCATTCACGAGCAGGTTCGGGAAGCGGCAAGGCAAAACGGTCGGTTCACGGAGCGAGTCGTCGAAATTCAATTGCATATCCACCGTATCCTTCTCGATATCACGGAGCATCTCTTCGGCGAGTTTAGAAAGACGCGCTTCGGTATAACGCATTGCAGCTGCACCATCGCCGTCAATCGAGCCGAAGTTACCTTGTCCATCAACCAACGGATAACGCATCGCCCACGGCTGTGCCAAACGCACCAACGTACCATAAATAGAACTGTCACCATGCGGGTGGTACTTACCCATCACCTCACCTACGATACGCGCAGATTTCTTCGTCGGTTTGTCGCTCGTATTGCCCAATTCGTTCATTCCGAACAGAACACGGCGATGCACCGGCTTAAAACCATCACGCACGTCAGGAAGCGCACGAGACACAATTACACTCATTGAATAGTCAATATAAGAGGTTCGCATCTCCTCTTCAATATTCACCTTCAAAATTCTGTCTTTTTCAATCATATCTTGTATTTTTGTTGATTATAGTCACAAATAAATATACGCGCGTGCGCACGCACTCACGCATAAAACTCTGCAAAGATACTACTTTTTTTTGACATACGCAAATTTTCCGTTAAAAATGTGCATTTTTTCTTATCGATAGGGTGTCAATTCGGCTTTATCAAGGGGTTAAAACGCAAAAAATGCACCTAAAAACGCATTTTTGTTTGCATATACCGAAAAAATAAACTACCTTTGCAGAGCAAAACGAAAAAGAGTATGACAAACGATTTTTCTCATTACGAGCAGAAGTACTTGCACTTGCTGAGCAAGCAGTTTCCTACCGCAGCTTCCGCTGCTACTGAAATCATCAATTTGAAAGCCATCATGTCGCTTCCCAAAGCCACTGAGCATTTCGTTTCCGATTTGCATGGGGCCGATCAAGCGTTTATGCATGTGGTGAAAAACGCATCGGGCGTTATCCGCAGGAAAGTGGACGACATCTACGCCAACACCCTTCCGGAAGAAGAAAAGCGTGCTCTTTGCGCGATGATTTACTATCCGGAAGAGCGGCTGGAATATTGCCACAAGACGCACGCCAACACATATGAAATTTATAAAACGCGTCTCATGCAGGTTACGGAAGTTGCGCGAGCTGTTACCGTAAAATACACCCGCTCAAAAGTGCGCACGCTGTTGCCGAAAGAGTTTGCTTACATCATCGAAGAGCTACTGCATGAAGCAAAAGCAGAGCCCGATCGACAAATGTATTACAACGCAATCATCGAGTCCATCATCGAAACAGGCAAGGCTGAGGACCTGCTGAAAGCCATCTGCCATCTGATTCACCATCTCGTGATTGACAGCCTCCATATTGTGGGCGATATCTTCGACCGTGGGCCGGGAGCCGCTCATATCATGGATTACCTTTGCAATTACCACGATTTTGACATCCAATGGGGCAACCACGATATCGAATGGATGGGTGCAGCAGCCGGCAATTGGGCGCTGATTGCTACCGTTATTCGTGTTTCCATCCGTTATGCCAATATCGAGACGCTCGAAGAGGATTACTCCATCAACCTTCTCCCGCTCGCTACGTTTGCGCTCAACACATATGGTGCTGACTCTTGCGAAAGATTCCAGATAAACGATTTCGAAGACAACAGCCGCATGAAGCGCTCTGCCAGTCTGATTGCCAAAATGCATAAAGCCATCTCCATCATCCAATTCAAGCTGGAGGGACAAACCATCTTGCGCCATCCTGAATATCAGATGCAAGACCGTCTGCTGTTGGATAAGATCAACTTCGAGAAAGGAACCATCCTCATCGACGGAAAAGAATATCCGCTATCTGATAAATATCTTCCTACAATCAACCCCGAGAATCCGTATGAGCTTTCGCAAGAAGAGACTGAACTCATGAGCAGTCTCGCCCACTCATTCCACCATTCGGAGCGTCTGCAAAAGCATCTCAAATGCCTCTATCAGCGCGGCAGTCTCTTCCTCGTAAAAAACAACTGCCTGCTCTATCATGCGGCTATTCCAATGAATGCTGACGGCACATTTACCGAGGTAGATGTTTGCGGACAGATCGTGAGCGGCAAAGCGCTTTTGGAGCGAGTTGAGCGCATTATCCGTGATGCATATTATGGCGATACTACCCCAGAAACGCCCAAGCAGAAACACGAATTTTCACCTGCCTTGGATTATATGTGGTACCTTTGGTGTGGCCCTCTTTCGCCGCTGTTCAACAAAGATAAAATGACCACCTTCGAGCGCTACTTCACGCCATTTGAAGAGCTTGAAAAAGAGCAGAAGGGCGCATATTACACTCTCGC
>JALFZG010000014.1 GCA_022784645.1 Bacteroidales bacterium | reverse complement strand
ACATACCCTTCGCCATCATCATACCACGGAGAGTGGAGTAACGAGTCTGGCGGTCGAAGGCGAGCTTCACCTTCTGGTACTCATCGCTCGGAGCGGACTTCGCCTTCTCGGTGGCGATCCAAGCAGAGATAGCTGCGGAGATAACCGCGAAAGCAGTGGTGACCTTCTTCTGCTTCTCGTTGCGATAGGGGTTGGGGTTACAGAGCTGAGCCGAGTAGCACTGCCCGGTTTTTTTGTTGACGCGAGTGTACACATTCTCGTGCCTGCAAGCGCGGCCGCTGTGCGTACCGGTGAGCCAGTTACCATGAACAATACCCATAATCAATTCCCTCCATGTCCGCCTGATAGATAACTGCGAGGTGCGGGGACGAGAGGGTTAGGAATAAACCTCGCAGGGGTGAATAAAAGAATTAAAAGAACAAGATAGACTTGTTTTGGATTTATATTTTTATGAACAAAATTTTTCAAAATTTTTCAAAATTTTTCAAAATTATTTCTCGTTGTCGAAAAAAATTAATCTTGAGAATAGAGCTCTGCTCGTTGTTATTTTAAAAAGAACAAAATTAAGCAAAATTTTACAAAATTACTCGTTAAAGAATAAATCTTGTTTAATCTTGAGAAATCTTGTTTATATTTAGAACGCTCTTTAGCGCTACTGAAACGCCGCATAGCTACTACACGTGTATGTGTGTGCGATGGTAACGCGATGAGAGTGCGATGAACGTGCGATGATTTTGAATTGCGGTGCAAAGGTAGTACAAAATTTTGAATAATTTGAGGGTAAAATGCACGAAATCCGAAAAAAATGCGATAAACGTTGAAAAAAATCAACGGAGTTGCATAATTACAATTATTTCTCATTGGCATATTTGTCAAAACGTTACAAACAGTGCAGTAATGCTTTATTTGTCAAAGCGTACAAACAGTGCAGTAACGTTGGCATTTATGTCAAAACGTTACAAACGTTACAAACGTTACACATTTTTGAGTCTCAGGCACGTGTGCGCATATAGTATAATATAATACTCCCCCTTTACGAAATATTCCCCCAAATTTATCATTTAAACACATGGAAAAATGGCATATAAAATACCGAAAAGTAGGGAGTAAAGTGGCTAAAAGTAGGTAATAATGGCTGAAAAAAGCATAGTTGGTGATTCCTTACTCTCAAATGTGTAATGTTTGTAACGCTTGTAACGCTTTGACGTGTATGTCAAAGTATTACTGCACTGTTTGTAACGCTTTACGCTTGCTACTGTCAATTTTCATAGGAAAGTGTCTATTTTTTCAGGAAAATTACGAAAAGAAAACAGTGCGTAGTATAAGCCTCTAGGATGCCTTATCGAGGCCATCGCCAACGCAGCAGTTGAGCGAGGCAGCCAAGGCGGCCAATCGAAAGGAGATAGTATAGGGAGCTATCCCGTCCTGCCAACGAACAATATGAGAATCGCAGCAAACTGCTGCGATATCACTATAAGCAAAGAGCCGCAGAGAATGCAGCAAAAGCAGCGAAGCGGAATACAAGTGGCAGCATATAATCCAGTGAAGCGGTGAAAGCAGCAAAGCGGAATATAAGTGGCCAGTGCTGCAGTAGCTTCTGCTGCCTGCTGCCTATCTGGAGCGCGAGCTCCGGCGTATTGTTTGTTGGCTGCTGATATTATCTGCAGAAATCTGAAAGATTTACTCCTCCGACTGCTCATCGAATGGGCGCGCAGGCTTGACCGCGAAGAGGGCGTGATTGCTTGTCCGATTGTTTCCGCAGCCATCATGCGATGGCAGGAAAACAAACGTTTGCAGGCGCTCGATGCCGACAGCCATTCGGCCGATATCCTCCGCCGCCGTGCTGCTGTGATAGGCTTTCGCGCAGGCATGCTCTGCTACCTGATGGAGGGCAGGCAAAACAAGAAACAGATTGGCGAGTTTGCCGAGTGGGTAGCCGAATATACGTTCCGCACGCAGATGGCTATCTTTGGCGAGAAACTCGAAGAGGAAATCAGCCAAGGGCTTGAGATGGCTACAGCCAAAGGTGCAGTAGAGTCGTTGCTCGACCTCTTGCCGGAGGTGTTTGATAAGTCCGACCTCATCGCCCTCCGCGTAAAGCGCAAGCAATCCACCTCGCCGTGCTTTACCGCTGGAAGAAAGCGGGCAAAATCGAACAAGTGGAAGGGCTTGCCAAATATCGGCAATAGAAAAAGAACTAACTATCCTTAACTATCATACTGGGATTTTTGATTTACTTGTCATACATAAAGAGTGCGCAGTCCGTGAGGATAGCGCACTCAGTTTTTTAAAGCAGCAGCGGATAATAGGACGGAGATAATATCTCCTACCAACGAACAATACGAGAATCGCAGCAAACTGCTGCGATATCACAAAAAGCGAGCAGCGAAGCGCGCAGCGACGAAGCAGCGAGCGGAACGAGCGCTACAAACAGTGCAGTAACGCTGCGCTGTTTTCACAAAAACAGCGACAAAACGTTACAAACGTTACAAACGTTACACATTTTAGAGTAAGGGTGTCAATTTTTGCGGAAAAGACACACCTCGGCTATTCTTTGATGAGAGCGAGGAGGCCGGCGGTGACGTTCTTGCGGAAGAGGATGAGTTTCCACCCTTTGGCAGGATGTAGCTGGAGGGTATAAAGGCAGAGGAGCACAAGGGTGCCACCCCATTTTATTGCCTCCGCAAACAGTCGCTTCATGTACTTGGTGCGAGAGATAGCAAGGGTGCGCTTGCGTTCGCTGATGCCCATCTGTCGCGTCAGTCGGTCGAAATACGGCTGCTGGAGTTTCTGCTCGGGGATGATATGGTGTAATACCGGTTCGGGCAAATAGCGTACTGGCATCCCTTGGGCGTGCATCTTATCGAAGATGTCTTTCTCTTCCGACCCCATTAGATTGCCGCCTTTTCGTCCGAGTTCGGTATTATAGAATCCTACTTTTTTAAACACCTCAATTCTATAAGCCGAATTGCCGCCTCCGGGATAGCGACCATGGGGATACTCGCGTACTTGATTGCCATAATCCATCCATGCGCAGAGTAGTGCACGCGTATAGGAGGTCATCCAAGCAGGTTCCGACAAGGTGTGACCGCGTTTGAACTCCGCAATCGTAAGCGCCGGATCACCATTCATCTCGAGCAGCGGACGAATAGGGCCGCCCAACGCCATCACTTCCGGATGCTGAGCGAAATAGTCGGCATAGATTCGCAGATAGGAAGGCTCCACATAGGCATCATCATCTACATACACGATGCAATCGCCCTTCGCCTCACGGATGCCCCTGTTTTTTGCGGCAGAGAGTCCCTGCTCCGGCTCTACGGTATAGCGGAACTGCACATCGGGATGCGCCTGATGGAACGTCTCATACACGCCTCGCGTATTGTCAGCACAATTGTTATCCACCAAGAGAATCTCATATTCCGACTTGGGGAGATCGTTGGCGGCCAACGCTTCCAACAGCGGACCGATATATTTCTCTCGATTGTAGGTGCAAATGATAGCAGTAAGCATAGGGTAATGTGGTTGAATAAGAGATGGTTTGACGAATCAGGATTGGAGGATGGAGTTAAGCAATTTGCGGATAAGTGTCGCTTTTTCTGCTTCCTCTGGGATGGGCTTCCAACAACTGCCGTTGATGGTATGAAGCCAATGACGATGGTCGAAATATTCGAGTGAATCCGCATGCCGGTCGCCACCTTCTCTCAGTGGTACAATCTCTTCGTCGGGGAAAGAGAGTTGCGACAAGTCAAGATGCGAATATAGGTCATACCAATTGCCACCACCGGAATCGAGATATATCTTTTCAGGAGTAACGGGCATAAAATCCATTTTCTTATTTTCTACGAAATCGAAGCGAAAAAACGACATAATAGCTGACAGATACCACCAGCGATCACGATGTCGGAGAGGACCGTAGATAGGTTGTTGGTATAGTTTCTCGAAGATAGATATGGGTTTTGTAGGAAAAATATCGTGATCAATTATGCCGAAAGCATAGGGTTTGCGTTTGCGGATAATGTGTCGGTACACATAATTGATAGACATTGCGTGACTATACGAACCACCTACCAAGTTGAGCAGGTTTTTTGGCAAACCAATATACGCAATCCCCTCTTTTTTGCAAAATGCATATATTTCTTTTCGAACGTTTTTGTCGGTTGAGTTATCCACCACAATATGGGTAAATTTGTCGGTAATGAACTTCTGAAGAAACAGCTCTTGCAAACGAATCAGTTCGGCATTGTTAAACGCCACAGTGATGATATCAATCTGTTTTTGCTCAAGTGGTTGAGTGGGTAAATGGCAAATGTTGACAGGCTGACGCATCATTGTTAGTGCCTCAAGCGTGCGCACATACGTGCGAAATAACATACGTTTCGGGGTCATCATAGTTGTTGCAAAAAATCATTGAGTGATGTGGGTGCAAATGATGGCAGTAAGCATAGCTGAAGAAATTATAAGAAACGCCTGTACGAACGTTCCTCGGTATGAATGATTCGGGTGACGTACCCCTCTTTTGTCCAATTCTTGACAGGGGTCATATAGGAGTCAGAATAGATAGCTCGCAGCCATCCATCCGTATCTACTGGCATGAAGATATTCAGCCCAAGGAAGTCGCGTCGCTCCATCGGGCAATAGGGTACGTATGAGCGGTCGCAAGGGAATCCATCGGTGGCATTAGCCTCCTTCCATTCTTTGGTTTCGTGTTTGCGCTGGATGATACTGTAGAGGTCGTTGCCCTCTCGATAGTAATAAAAGACATCCAGATGCAAGCCCTCATACACATACGTTGTTTCGGCAATGGTCTTACCATCCGCAAGCACAATCTGCCGATATGGGGTAAACCCATGCTTCTGCATGTGTGCGTGGATATTCTCGGGAAGGCTATCCGCCAACACGCCAAGGTCGATATCGGGGTCGTAAGAGATGAAGCCGTGTTCGCGAAAAGCGCCCAACAGGCATCCATAAGTGAGGAACGCCTCCACACCTACTTCCGAAAACGCCCTATCTGCCGCTTCGAGCATTGCCAATCCAGATTTGCGCATCAGTCGAGCCTGACGTTCGAATTTCACGCGGTTAATCAGCTCTACCGCTTTCTTGTAGAGCCCTAATTTTAGCAGTATTTTAACTATAAAGTCTCTCATTTCTGTATCATTTTAGTACCCCATTCATATACCTTATCAATCGTGGGGCAAGGCACGTTGTTTGCGTGTGCCAAATCGCGAATCATACGCAATCCGTAAGGGAAATCTTCCGTAAAATATCGGCTTTCAACATCCGGAATCCATCCCCCATCCACCTTTTTCATTGGGGAACGGAGTTCGGCATATGAGGGAATGCTTTTTAGCTTTTGCGTAAGCGAACATGCATCCGTAACCTCATAATGATGCAAGAGCGTTTTGAAATGCTTGGTGCTCACATTTAATGCTTTCAACAATACAAACAACTCTTCGTCCATGGCAATCTCTATCTCGGAAGCCTCAATCGTCCATCCATAATAAAACAGAGGATTCTCAGCATACGGACTTCCATCCCAATCTTTCCACATCGTATAGAGCCTGCCGGTATGCAGGATGGGGTTACTGTTGCTCAACGTAACCTCGTAAAAAGAATCCAAAGGGCGGACAGGCGTTACGAACAGTTCAGACAACTGTTTGCAAAACAAGTCAACCTGCTCAATATTTTCGGTAGCAACCAGCAATTCCGATTTGTATCCAAGCAGATTGGCCTCCTCTCCATAGGTTGTAACACGCGATATATATGGAACCCTCTGAAAGGCAAAGAGTGGGGTCGTAGAGGGAAGAATCTGATGTGCAAATATGAAGAAACCGGTGTTGCCAACCACTGATCCTACTATGGTAGAGTCGTTGAGAAAAGGCCTTATGTCGCGCAACGTTTGCTCCACCAAATATGCTGGCAAACACAACAGCACCATATCGGCTGCTGGAATAAGTTCTGCCGGATTATGGGAAGCGTTGGTTATCTTTCCGCAAAACGTACGCCCATAGGGGTCATTCACCCGAAAGGGCTTCTGCCATTTCTCAGGATGACCGGTCAGCATACTGACTTGTACTCCCTTCATAGAAGAGAATACTCCGGCAGTAGTATGCCCTAAACCGCCACCACCGCATATACATATATTCATCGCGTCAGCCATTTGCTATTGTCTTCAGGCTTTCTATAAGTCGCTCGTTATCTTCACGATTTCTAACGGCAATACGGAGGTATTGACTGCCATTCAACCCGGGTTTATCGGAGCAATCGCGAAGCAAGATATTATGTTTTTTCAGGGCGAGGAGCACCAGTTCGTGAGCCGTAAAAGGCGGTAGCACCTCGCAGAGGAAATAATTGGCTTCGGAAGGAATCACCCTTAGAAAAGGAACCTCTCGGAGTTTAGCTTCAAATCGGTTTCGCTCCTCAATAAAGCGAGCGCATGCTCGATGGTAATCGGCTTCGTACTTGGAATAAATCTGCATGAAGAACTCCGCAAATGAATTGATATTCCAAATGCTTACCTGTTTCTTAATGCGCGCAATCAACGATTTATCTGCTGCGCATAGGATACCCAATCGGATGCCTGGCACACCATAACTCTTAGAGATGGACTTCATCACAATCAGATGCGGATACTGCTCCAAAACGGCATTCGAGAGGAGGGTATTAGCGGGATAACCTGTTGCAAAATCTACAAAGCTCTCATCCACAATCAGCCGCACCCCCTGCTTCTCTGCCCAATCTGCCAATTGGAGCACATCCTGGCGAGGAATGAAATTGCCAGTAGGATTATCCGGATTAATAAGCAGCAACGAATCTGGTTGATGCTCGCTAAAGAACGTCATCAAATCATCGGCCGAATAGCGATAATCTTCGTTTTGCGGCACAAAGGCAATCGTTTGCTCTGCTGCGTATCTATTCGGATATTCCTCGAAAGTAGGCCGAACGATACCTATCGTGCCCGACAAGTTTTCCATCAACGCTTTGATGAGCTCGGCCGCACCATTGCCCGGCACGATATACTCCTCGCGGATGCCCCAGCATTTGGAAGCACATAGCGTATTCACTTTCATTCCCGAAGGGTATTCCCCAATCAGCGTACGGAAATTGGCTTCCATCTCATCGATGATATTCGATGAACGGAAATACGGATTCACTAAATAGCAGTAATCGAGCATTTGCGGAAATCGCCAGAAACCGCCGTAGCGGCCATAATACTTGCGGATAATATCCTGCTCATCCGCAAATAGCGCTTCGGCTATATCCAAGTCTTGCTTATCATCAATCTCATACCATTTGAGTTTACCTATCGGAAGGGCTTTCAGGTCTTGATTATTCAAGAACGAAATGATGCGGAGCACGTTTTCATAATATTCATTCAGCCCCACAGACTTCATATATGCCTCCAAAAACGGCACGTATTTATGCTGCGAAAACTCGCGCGAGAACTTATAGAGATTGACGGTCTTGAAATACGAGTTGGTATCTGCGTAGCGGAAAGCGGCTTTCGTAATGAAATTTACGATATTGTTGTCGTCGTCGATTGTGACCATCGTCCCATCCATCCAGGTTTCGTATCGGGCTACGAGTGCAAGGTTCGGATAGGGATTATCCACCAGCAACTCAAGCACTCCGGAGTCGAAAATCAAGTCGCTCTCCAGTAGAAGGGTGTCGTCTTCTTGCAGTTTTTCTTTGGCCAAAGCCAACGAATAAATGTTATTCGTTTTGTCGTAAACAGGGTTCTCTACGTATTCTATTCGGAGGCGGTCAACGTATCGATTACCTATATAATCCATCAGTTTCTGGCCTTCATAGCCCACAACAATTACTACCCTATTCAGGTTCAAGCGGGCGAGGCTTTCGAGCATTCTGTCAATCAGTCTGACGCCATTCACCGGCACCATACATTTGGTATTTTCAGCTGTATATTCACCTAATCGCTTGCCCATTCCGGCAGCTAAAATAATTGCTTGCATATTGCTTGTTTCTTACATGTTTCTACTAAGTTGGAGAAGCAAAAAATGCTTTTCAGATTTTGAGCCCACGAATAATCTCGTCGGTGATGAATCGGATGGCTCCTTCTCCACCGCGTTGTGAGAGGATGCGGATGTTGGGAATCGCTTTCACCTGCGGAATGGCATTGGCGGGACAGACAGGGTGTCCAACGGATAGGAGCAAGTCTAAGTCGTTGACGTCATCGCCGATGAAGCAGACTTCCGCGAGCGAAATGTGCATCATGTGGCAAATCTCTCTTGCCGCTTCGAGTTTGGTCATAGGCGGCACTTTCTCTGGTTCGGCAGTAGCGGGGATATATCGGAGCGTATAGTCTTTTCCCTGCTTGGAACCTGCACCCTGATACAGGTAGTCGAGTTGGAGTTTGCGGGCACGCCGCTCTACGAGCGGTATCTGTTCGCTGGTGATGATACCACACGGAATGCCGGCTTGCCTTAGCAGCACGCAGCCCATGCCATCGTAAATGCAGAAGCGCTTCAGCTCCTCGCCATTGTTGCCGTAATAGATAGTGCCATCGGTCATGCAGCCATCTACATCCATCAGCAGCAGTTTGATATGCTTAAAATCCGTCATCAGAGGTCTTCTTTAAATGTAATTTTCTTATTTGCTTCTTCGCCCTGAACTACGAAAATCGGTTCTTCGGGCATGTACTTAAAGAGAATGCCGCAGTCGTCGGTAGCTTGCAGAAGCGGGTCGCTGAGGGCTCGGTCGTAAGCTTCTGCAATCAGTGGCAATCGGAAGGCTTGGGGCGTCTGCGCACGCATCATCGTTTTCCTGTCAGGAATCTCTTGAAGCCTCCCTACCTCAACGCGATAGATGGTGTCAGTAGCAGGAACAGCCACCGTAACAGCCGAATGCGTTTTTAATGCTTCGCAAACCGATTGGATGATAGCATGCGATACAAACGGACGAGCGGCATCGTGGAGCAGGATATTGCTGTCTGCCCATTCTGCTTCTGTGAGTTTGGCTCGATAGGCTTCAATAGCATGTACCGACGACTCCCAGCGTTCTTTCCCGCCAACAGTTATCGTTTTCAGTTTCTCGCATTCGCGCTGGATAGCCTCTGCGTAAGGCAGATAATCCGGATGCATCACCACGCACACTTCATCGATACAAGCCTCTTGAGCAAAAGCCCATACGGCATGTTCGAGTACACTTCGGCCATCGGCCAGAGGAAGCAACTGCTTGGGAATATTTCCCCCTACACGGCTGCCTAATCCACCAGCTAATATGACTGCAATATTCTTCATTTATCTTCTGTTTTCAAACTTCCGTTCGTTTTTATAACCGTTTTCTTTATCCACTTATAGCTATCTGCCATTAGTGATAAAAACGCGTACCGGGTAAGCAAGAGAAAGAATCAATCACCCCCACCACTTCTTCTTGCTCGTTGAGCACCACAAGTGAGTGAATGGAATAATGATTCATCTGTTCGCCTGCATCTACGATACGGTCTTTAGCGTGGATGGTTTTGGGCGTAGGCGTCATGATCTCGCTTACGGGCGTAGTGAAGAAATCGGCTTTGTAAGCTTGCATTGCTCGGCGCACATCACCATCGGTGATGATACCGCGGAGCCTGCCGTTTTCCACCACAATACCTACTCCGAGTTTGCCGTTGGTAACTACCTCTATCGCTTCGCTCATCGGACAATCCGGGTGGAGCAACGGCAGATTATCTCTCACCATCATATCCTCTACGCGGGTGAGCAGTCGTCTTCCGAGGTCGCCACCCGGGTGCAAGCGAGCAAAGTCTGCGGGTTGAAAATCGCGCGCTTTCGCGATGGCGCACGCGAGTGCGTCCCCGAGCGCGAGCGCGGCCGTAGTAGAAGAGGTGGGGGCGAGATTGAGCGGGTCGGCTTCACGACTTACTGCTACATCCAGCACCACATCCGCATAGCGAGCCAAGAGAGAATCCGTCTTGCCCGTAAGAGCTATCACGGATATTCCCCTCTCTTTCAGCAAGGGGATAAACCGAAGCAACTCCTCCGTATTCCCTGAATAGGAGATGGCAATCAGTGTATCATTAGGGGTAAGCATGCCCAAGTCGCCATGATAGGCATCCAAGGGGTTGAGAAAAAACGAAGGGGTGCCCATCGAAGCGAGGGTGGCGGCAATCTTAGTAGCGATATGACCGGATTTGCCTACACCCGTGATGATCACTTTCCCTTTGCAATCCAGCATCAGCTGTACTGCTTTGTCAAACGACTCATCCAAACGCGGGATTAAGTCGGTAATAGCTTGCGCTTCAGCGCGAAGACATTCTATAGCGGTTTGACGTGACAAAATTCTAACTGATTTTGTGAGTGATGGTTTAACTTTTATAAATATGGATAAAAGCAGCCGTCATCTTATCCCAATCGTATTTCTTCTTCTCCGCTTGGAGATAGGTAATAAACGACTCTTTTCTATCGTTCTCAAAATAATCCACAATAGCATCCGCAATAGCCTGCGGATTCGGATCAACGGCATAGCCCATTTTGCCATCATGAACGATTTCTCCCAAGCCACCTACATTTGTAACAAGCATTGGTTTTTCAAAATGGAAAGCCACCTGCGTTACGCCCGATTGTGTAGCTGATTTGTAAGGCTGCACAATTAAGTCAGCCGCACCGAAATATTTAGGCAGATCAGCATCAGGAACAAACTCATTCTTCACAATCACGAACTTATCCAATCCTCGCAGGCTGATTAACTGGCGGTACTTTTCTTCGTCTTCATAAAACTCACCGGCGATGATAAGCGTAGGTAGCGGCTTTCCTGCTTCTTTGAGGAGCCCCATTGCCTCAATCAACCAGTCGAGCCCCTTATATGCCCTCACCAATCCGAAAAACAACATATAGGAAGTCTCAGGGTCGATACCCAAAGCTGCACATGCATCCTGCTTCGGCATGCGATTGCCGTAATGATCGTAGATGGGGTGAGGTGAGAACGTTTTCGGACTGGCGTTTTTATCCAATTTCTCGATATCTTTAACAACGCTTTCCGAAAGCGCTACAAAGCCCTGTTGTGAACGTACATAATAAGGCGAGAAAAGCTTGTCCATTAGGCTTGGTTCATGGGGTAACATATTGTGAACCAATGCGATACAGCGGGTGTGCTTGTTTCTCTGAGCAATGCGGCATACGGTGCCGAAAGCCGGCGCCATAAACGACATCCAATAGCAGGAAATCAGCATGTCAGGAGCCTCTTTTTTCAGTTGCCTACCTACACGAATCCAGTTCAGCGGATTGCAGCTGTTGAGCACCCTGCGGATGCGTAAGCCATCAGGCGCTTTTTCGGATGAATACTGCGTTTTTCCGGGGAAAAGAAACGATGGATATTGCAAGGTGAACGTAAGCACCTTTACCTCATGCCCCTCCTTCAAAAACTGACTGGCTAAACGCTCATTAAAGGCAGCCAATCCGCCACGATAAGGATATGCTGTTCCTAAAATAACGATCTTCATACGCAATCATTTACCTTCCGGAAAGGCATCAAACCCCTGAGCTTTCAGCGCAATCTCTTCGCCATTACGGCCCATCAGTACACTGCCCAATTCCGGTTTTTGAATATAACCAATAATATTTACATCCTCAACGGGGATAATCTTTTCGT
Source organism: Bacteroidales bacterium (assembly GCA_022784645.1). Taxonomy (GTDB): domain Bacteria; phylum Bacteroidota; class Bacteroidia; order Bacteroidales; family Paludibacteraceae; genus Colicola. The sequence goes on along the minus strand of JALFZG010000014.1, from coordinate 14,705 downwards.
AATCTTTCTGGTCAATGGTGAAGAGCAATTCATAATCCTCGCCACCATTGAGCGCGCAGGTTACGATATCAAAATTCAGTTCCTCCGCCATTGCAACTGCTTCATAATCAACGGGAATCTTGCCGGAATACACGCAGCATCCAACCTTGGATTCTTTGCAAATATGCAGCAATTCAGATGATAGTCCGTCAGAGATATCCATCATCGAAGTAGGCTTGATTCCGGCTTTTCGTAGCGCTTCAATCACGTCTTTACGAGCTTCAGGTTTGAGTTGCCTCTCGAGCAGATATTCTTTTCCTTCAAACGCTTTCTGCGCCTCTTCCGGACTTACTTCCGCAACCAATCGCTCGCGCTCAAGCAGTTGCAAACCGAGATATGCTGCACCTAAATTGCCCGTGCAGCAAATCAAGTCGTTGACTTTCGCCCCATTTCGATAGACGATATCTTCTTTTTTTGCTACACCGAGGCAGGTAATGGAGATGGTCAACCCAGTGTATGATGCGGTAGTATCACCTCCTACCAAATCAACACCATACACTTCGCAAGCCAGACGAATACCCGAAAACAGTTCTTCCATCTGCTCCACCGTAAAACGCTTACTGATGCCGAGCGCTACCACAATCTGCGTAGGACGACCATTCATTGCGTAGATATCTGAGAAATTTACCACAGCAGCCTTGTAACCCAAATGTTTGAGCGGTACGTACTCCAAATTGAAATGAACGCCTTCGAGCAGGATGTCAGTGGTTACGAGCGTCTGTTCCTGCCCGAAATCAAGCACGGCTGCGTCATCACCAATACCCTTGAGCGTGGAGGAATGCTGCGGTTTGATATCTTTGGTGAGGCGTGAAATCAAGCCAAACTCACCCAATTCTTTTATATCCATATCTGTTTGTTTGTTTTTTGACGTATTTACGAACGTGCAAAATTACGAAATAACTTGCAATAATGCAAATTTTTATGAGAAAAACTATTATTTTTATAATAATAGCGCTTTTTCGTGTGAAAAATTTTGTAATTTAGATATTTTTTACTAATTTTGCATGCTTTATTGTGCATAAAAGCATAATTATTCGCAAAACCGACATTTTTCGACACATTAATAATAACGTATGATAGATTACATTAAAGGCGAACTCACAGAACTGACCCCTGCAACCGCAGTAGTGGAAGCAGGCGGTTTGGGATACGAAATAAATATCGCTCTGCCCACTTATTCCACCCTTGCAGGCAAGGAGGCACATAAGGAGCAGAAAGGCGAAATTGTAAAACTCTTCACGGAGGAAATCATCCGCGAAGATGCGCATCAGCTTTTCGGCTTCATGACCAAAGGTGAGCGGCAGCTTTTCCTTGCGCTTACTTCTGTGAGCGGAATAGGTCCTAACACAGGCCGCATGATTATGTCAGGGTATTCGGCTGCAGAGATTCGTCAGATTATCGCTACGGGCAACGTGAAAGCGCTCTCCAATATCAAGGGTATTGGGGGCAAAACAGCTCAACGCATTATTGTTGACCTCAAAGATACGGTGCTGAAAATCGACCTTGGCGACAACCTCGGAGCAATGCATAATGAACCGCAAATGGAACTGGGCGGCAGCCCTGCTTCGGAAGTGAAGCAAGAGGCTGTAAGCGCACTTGCAATGCTGGGATTTCCTGCTGCTGCGGCTGGTAAGACGGTGGATAAGTTGCTCAAATCCGACCCATCACTTACGGTGGAAAAAGTAATCAAAGAGGCGCTTAAAATGCTTTGATTCAATGCATTAACTTGCTTGTTTCATCAAGAAATTGAAGATTTATAACTTTGAAGATTGATAGACTTTGAAGATTAGGCACTACATATTATCGCTCCTCCTTCTCCTCGTTTGTGGCAGCGCTTTTGCTCAGAGACAAGTGCTGACGCCAGCCGTTTCCACAACCGCTACTGACACCCTTTTGGCGGCTGCTGATTCCGTGTATATGGCGCCCACGCAAGTGCGCCAGTTACATGCGGATACCTACGAGGACCTTTCCTCACTCGTTTCTTCGCTCGATTTGCAGAATCCCGATAACGTAAAGACTGAGGTGGAATATCAACCCGCTACAGGCTATTACATTATCCACACCAAAATCGGCGATGTGGATATCGCTACCCCCTATCTCATGACTGCCGAAGAATACAACCAATATGCCGAGCAACAGGCAATGCAGCAGTATTGGCAGCAAAAAATAGCGAGTGTGGAGCATGATAACGAAAAGAAATTTGACATCACCGATATGAAGTTCAATATCGGAGCAGCCGACAAAATTTTTGGTCCTGGTGGCGTACAACTCAAGCTGCAAGGATCGGCCGAGCTCCGATTGGGATTTAAGCATCAACATATTGATAATCCGTCACTTACGGCACGTGCGCGGAATACCAACGGATTGGATTTTGATGAGAAGATTCAAGCGAGCGTGAACGCAAGCGTGGGTGATAAACTCAAGTTTAATCTTAATTACAACACCGAGTCTTCATTTGATTTCGACCGTCAGAACCTCAAGTTGGGCTTCAAGGGCAAAGAGGATGATATCATTCAAAACCTGGAAGCCGGTAATGTGTCGCTTAATCTGAAATCATCGCTTATTAGTGGTCCTCAGGCGCTCTTCGGCGTAAAAGCCGATTTGCAATTCGGCAAACTGAAGATTCAAGCCCTCGTCTCGCAGCAGAATTCTGAGAGCAAAACAGTCAATTCCAAAGGTGGTGCGCAGACGACCTCGTTTGAGATAACAGCTGATTCTTACGATGAAAATCGCCATTTCTTCCTTAGTTATTTCTTCCGCGATCAATACGAACAGGCGATGGCTTCGCTGCCGTATATCGCAAGCGGTGTGACCATCAATAAAGTGGAGGTGTGGATTACCAACAAACGCAATAATTTTGAGCAGGCACGTAATATCATTGCTTTGACGGACTTAGGTGAAAATCGTCCGGATCACGTGATGAACACGGCGTGGACAACCTCTGGTTCGCAAACGCCGCATAACAAAGCCAACAGCTTGTACGCTACCATTACGGCTGATCCTTCCGTTCGTGATATCCAGCAATGCAACACCATCTTAGGTGGGCTCAACGGCATGATTGGCGGCGAAGATTTCGAGAAAATCGAATCGGCTCGTTTGCTCTCTGCTTCGGAATATACCCTCAACGCCAGCCTCGGCTATATCTCTCTCAAAACAGCCCTCAATCAAGATGAGGTACTCGCGGTAGCGTATGAATATACCTATGCTGGACAAGTGTATCAGGTGGGTGAGTTCTCTACCGATGGTTCCGATAATCTCCGTGCTCCTAACGCTCTCATTCTCAAGATGTTGAAGTCGTCAGGCAATGCTCCCCACGTATATGACCCCAGCCGGAGAAACGAGAAATACGGCACGTGGGATCTCATGATGAAGAATATCTATTCGCTCGGTGCTTCCAGCCTGCAGCAGGATAAGTTTGAGCTCTACGTCATGTATCGCAACGACTCTATTGGTACCGATGTACAATACCTGCCGGAGAGCCAAATCAAAGGCAAGCAACTCTTGCGCGTACTTCGTTTTGATGCTCTCGATCAGCGTGGAAACAAGAACCCCGATGGCAAGTTCGATTTCGTAGAAGGCTTCACGGTCTTGTCGAGCAGCGGTCGGATTATTTTCCCTGTTCTCGAACCTTTCGGCAGTTTCTTGAAAGAAGCCATCGGAAACGATGCCATTGCCAGCAAATACTGTTTCCAGGAGCTCTACGACTCGACTCTCGTTTCGGCTGCGGAGATGTCAGAGAAGAATAAGTTTACTATTCAAGGTAAATATAAAGGTACCTCTGGCAGTCAGATTTCGCTTGGTGCGATGAACGTGCCTCGTGGATCCGTACGCGTAACGGCCGGTGGAGCTACGCTTGTGGAGAACGTGGATTATACGGTAGATTACACCATGGGTACGGTTACGATTCTCAATCAAGCTATTCTTGATGCCGGTACGAACGTAGAAGTGAAGCTCGAGAATCAATCCACTTTCTCGCTCCAACGCAAGTCGCTTACGGGCGCTAACTTAGAGTATCAATTCAATCCCGACCTTAGTATCGGCGGTACGATTATGCACCTCACAGAGCGTCCGCTTACGACCAAGGTGAACACTGGATCAGAGCCTATCAGTAACACAATCTGGGGCATCAATGGCAGCTGGCGAACAGAGTTTATGTGGCTCACCAACGCGCTTGATAAGATTCCTTGGATTACCGCTACGCAGCCATCATCGTTCCAAATCAATGCTGAGTTTGCGCAACTCATCCCCGGCCACACGAGGGATGTAGGAAAAGCCGGTATGGCGTATATCGATGATTTTGAAGCTACTAAAACCAATATCGATATCCATTATGCCAATTTCTGGAAGCTAGCATCCACTCCATCGGCTTATGAAGAGGCTTTGCATTCCAACAATATCGATTACGGCAAAAACCGCGCCCTGCTCTCTTGGTACACCGTTGACCCTATCTTTGGATACGCTACGGCCAATACGCCCGATTATATTAAGAACGATCCTAACGCACTCTACGACCATCGCACGCGCACCGTATTCGTGCAAGAATTGTATCCCAACCGCGATATGCCTATCAACGAGGAGAATCGGTTGTCACTCCTCAATCTCTCTTTTTACCCTACCGAACGCGGACCTTATAATATCTGCGCAGATGAGATTGATGCCAATGGTCAGCTCACTAACCCCGAGAAGCGTTGGGGCGGTATCATGCGAAAGATTGACAACACCGATTTCGAGAAAGCCAATATAGAATATATAGAGTTTTGGATTATGGATCCGCGTCTCACCAACCCCGACCCGAATTGGGAAGGTGGCGACCTCTATATCAACCTTGGTGACGTGAGCGAAGATATTCTCAAAGACGGAAAGAAAGCCTTTGAGAATGGCCTTCCTGTAGGCGAAAACGATCAAGCTAATCAAACGGAGAACACCGTTTGGGGACGCGTGGCGAAAACAACGTCCTCTGTACGCGCTTTCTCCAACGAGGCTGGTGCACGTGAGCAGCAAGACCTTGGTCTTAACGGTTTGAATGACCAAGATGAGCTTCTCTTTGAATATAACGGTACACACCCCTATGCGGATTACGTTACGGCTCTCCGACAAAAAGTGAACCCTCAGGTGATTTCTGAGTGGGAATCCGATCCGCTCTCGCCGCTCAATGACCCTGCCGGCGATAACTATCACTACTACCTCGGCTCTGATTACGACCAACAGAAACTGAACATCACAGAACGTTATCGCAGATATAACGGTACTCAAGGCAACTCGCCCGTTACTCAGGAAGGGCAACGTTATGGTACGGCTGCTACTCTTCTTCCGGATGCTGAAGATATCAACTCTGATAACACCCTCAACGAGTATGAGAAGTATTACTCATACCGCGTTTCTCTTCGTCCGCAAGATCTCGCTGTGGGTAAGCAGAATATCACCGAACGTATGTGTACGAACGTGTCGTTTAAAAACGGCAAGACTGACTCCGTAATATGGTGGCAGTTTAAGATTCCGGTTCGTCAATATGAAGAAAAAGTGGGAGCAATTCGCAACTTCAAATCTATCCGATTTGCGCGTATCTATCTCACTAATTTCAAGCAGGAGAGCCATTTCCGCTTGGCTTCATTTGACCTCGTTCGCGGCGAATGGCGCCAATGCACCAAGGACCTTTATCCAGCATCGTTCCCGCCAACCTCCAACGCGTCTATCGCTGTGCAAGCTATCAATATTGAGGAGAATGCCAACCGTCAGCCGGTGAACTATGTGTTGCCTCCTGGTGTTACGCGTCAAACCGACCCTGGCCAGGCGCAACTCATTGCGCAAAACGAGCAGGCGATGGTGCTCCGAATCACTAACCTCGCACCCAAGGACGCGCGTGCTGTATATAAGGCTACGTCATACGACATGCGCCAATACAAGCACTTGCAGATGTTTGTGCATGCTGAGGTGCTTCGCGCTATTGACCCTGATTTGCAAGACGGCGAACTCAGTTGCTTCATCCGTTTGGGCTCGGACATGACGCAAAATTATTACGAGTACGAGATACCCCTCTCCATCACGCCCGAAGGCATTTACAATAACAACTCTGAGCAAGATCGACTTCTGGTTTGGCCCAAAGCTAATTACTTTGATTTCCCATTCTCACTCTTTACCGATGCCAAGACCGCTCGCAACAAAGCTAAGCGTCAGGGCACTTCTGGCGTGAGCAACACCATCCCATACGTGGTGTACGACGAGGAGGAGGGTAAGCAACGAAACCGTATTACCGTGATGGGTAATCCTACACTGCAAAACGTGGAGAATATCATGATTGGCGTGCGCAACAACTCCGGCCGTGAAGTCAGCGGTGAGATTTGGGTAAACGAGCTTCGCATGTCGGAATTCAACGAAGATGGTGGTGTTGCCGCTATGGCCAACGCTTCGCTTGCGGTTTCGGATATCGCGCAAGTCAACGTTGCCGGACGCTTGGAGACAGCCGGTTATGGCTCTATTGAGAGCAATGTGCTCGACCGCAATACCGATAACCGTTACCAGCTATCTGTCAGTGCAGCGCTCGAAGCCGGAAGACTCTTCCCCGAGAAGGCTAAGATTCAATTGCCGCTCTATGTAAGTTATTCTAACGAGACCCTCTCGCCCGACTACGATCCACTCGATACGGATATCAAGCTCAAGGATAACCTCGAAACATACGACACCAAGGAAGAGAAAGATTCTGTAAAGATGATGTCGCGCACCGTTCAGGAATCTACCAATTTCTCGATAACCAACTTCAAGGTGAATATCCATTCTAAGAAGAGGAATATGTTTTATGATCCGGCAAACTTCTCTATCTCAGCATCCTACTCCAAGCAGATTGAGAAAACACCCGAGATTGAGCAAAACATGACCACCGAGCAGCGTGGATCCTTTACGTATGCATATAACTTCAACCCGCAGCCGTGGGAGCCGTTTAAGGATTCAAAGAAGTTGCAGAAACCCGCTACGAAGTTCATTAAGGAATTTAATATCTTCTACCTGCCGCAGTCATGGGCGTTCTCAACCAACATGCACCGCACCTTCAATCATCTGAAGATGCGCGACTTCTCTGGTGGCGAGCAGCAGATGGATCTTACGTTCTCTAAAGATTTCCTTTGGGATCGCAATGTGGATATCAAATACGACCTGACTAAGAGCCTCAAGTTTACGTTCCAATCGGGTATGAACGCCATGATTGACGAAGGCCTTTATACTCCAGAAATCATCCGTGATTATCATTTCACCAACGACTATTATGAGGCATGGAAAGACACCATTCAGCGCAGTCTCTCTAAGTTCGGCTCGCCTTACACCTATCAGCAGGTGTTCACTGCGCAATGGGCTGTGCCTTTCAACCGCTTCCGTAGCCTCGATTGGATCACCGCTAATGCTTCGTATAACGGCACGTACAACTGGAATGCGACCGTTACGGGCGGCAACACCGAAGATGAAGCGTATTTGGGTAATGTGGTTACGTCGATGCGCAATTGGCAAGTCGATGGTACACTTAATTTCGAGAATCTCTACAATAAGAGCAAGTATCTGAAGCAGATGAATCAGCGCTTCCAGCAGATGGGGCGCAATGCTAAGCGCCGACCATTTAAGTCGAAAACATTTAACCAAACTTACACAACCGAAGCAGGTGTTCCGCTGGAAGTCAACCATCGTCTAAACTCCGAGATGGTGGATGTTGAAGTTCTCGATAGTCTCGGCCGCTCAGTAAAGTGCAAGGTGAAGATTTCTAGCAATAGCAAGTTGCTCATTACAACTAAAGAGCCCATCAAGGGGCTTCACGTAAAAGTAACAACGAAGGATCCTAACGAACGAACAGCTGCACAGTGGGCAGGTGATGTGGGATTAAAGTTCCTAACCCTTATTCGCCGCGTACAAGTAACCTACAAGCAGACAGCTTCGCTCGTTGTGCCTGGTTTCTATCCTGAGGCTGGATTCATGGGACAGAATATTCAGAAAGATATGCCATCCGCTCCGGGCTTTGATTTCGGCTTTGGTTTCTTCCCCTCTAATTTCTTGGATAAGGCCAAGCAGAATAACTGGTTGTCAACCGACACAATGGTCGTGCAACCGGCTACGATGGCCAACACCGCTGACTTCGATGCTAAGATTACGCTCGAGCCCTTCCCCGGCTTTAAGATTCAGCTGAACGGTAAACGATATATGGCTGGTTCGAACTCTATCATCTATTCATATAACGATCTGCAAGAGACCTTCACGGGTAGTTTTAATATCACCCAAGTGGCCCTCGCTACGGCCTTCAAGCGCATTGGATCGGTAGAGGAAAATTTCAGTTCAGAAGTGTATGATCGCTTTTTGGAGAACCGCGATATCATGACCTCACGTCTGCAAGCTGCATACGATGGTCTTATCTATCCGGACCATGGCTTCATATCCGGAACGGCTACAGCCGGAACGCCTTACGACAGCCGAAAAGGTACAGTAAACAATACCTCTGCCGATGTGCTCGTGCCCGCATTCCTCGCTGCTTACACCGGACGTGATATCAATAAGCTGAGCTTCAATCCCTTCCTCTCCATCCTCCAAATTTTGCCTAACTGGTCGGTCACTTACGATGGATTGGGTAAATTGCCGTGGATGCGCGACCATTTCAAGTCCGTTAGCCTTACACACGCGTATACGTGTAAATATAGTATTGCGTCATACTCCAGCTACTCCACTTGGGTAGCGGCTGATGGCGTAAAAGATAAGTCCATTGGCTTTGTGCGCGATGTTGAGACCGACATGCCAACCCCCTCATCGGCTTACGATATCTCCAGTGTCACCCTTTCTGAGCAGTTCTCTCCGCTTATCGGTTTGAATCTAGCAATGAAGAACTCCATGACAGCTAAGTTCGAATGGCGCAAGCAGCGTAACCTCTCGCTTAACGTCAACTCCGTGCAGCTCACAGAGGGCCATACCAATGAGTTCGTAGTGGGTTGGGGCTATACCATCAAGGACCTCAGCATTTTCTACAAGCTCAAGAGCGGTGAACAGAAGAAAGTAAGCAACGATCTTAAGCTCGCTGTTGATGTAAGCTATAAGGATATCAAGATGCTCTTGCGCAAGGTGGAAGAAGGAGTTACCCAAGCTTCTTCCGGCAACAAAGTGCTGGCTATCAAGGTTGCTGCTGATTATGTACTTTCTTCCAAAGTAAATCTGCAGTTGTATTACGATCACCAGGGAACTACTCCGCTCATCTCCTCGTCTTATCCCATCTCGAGCGACAGCTTCGGCCTTTCCGTGAAGCTCATGCTCACCCGATAAGTGTATGGGAGGGTATATGGTTAATTTTAGAAGAATATAGGTTTAATAATCAGAAATATGGCTCTTGTAAAAACGATAAACCGCAATGGTGAGATACTCACCCCGGTCATTGACCCTTCTGTAATCATGATGGAAAACGCCACCGTAGTGGGTGACGTAAGCATTGGTGAAGGGACCACACTTTGGTTTAATGCTGTTCTCCGCGGCGATGTCAACACCATTCGTATTGGTAAGCACTGCAATATCCAGGATGGCTCCGTATTGCATACGCTCTATAAGAAATCGACTATCACCTTGGGCGATTATGTATCTGTAGGGCATAACGTAACGATTCATGGTGCAGACGTCGATGACTATGCCCTTATCGGCATGGGCAGCACCCTGCTTGATGGCGTACATGTGGGACGTGGAGCCATCGTAGCTGCTGGCGCATTGGTGCTCAAAGGTACGCAAATCGGCGAATATGAGATTTGGGGTGGGGTACCGGCTAAGTTCATTAAGAAAGCTGACCCTGCTCAAACCGAGGAAATCAACAAGACCATCGCGCATAACTACGCAATGTATGCTTCATGGTATGATTTCCCAGAAAACAAGTAACACTGTAACAACAAAAGTATATGTATAACCGTATTCTACTCAAGCTCTCTGGTGAATCTCTGATGGGTCAGAAGGGCTATGGCATCGATGAGAAACGTCTCATGGAGTATGCCTATCAAATCAAAGAAATAGCCGACCGTGGCGTACAGATTGGTATCGTGATTGGCGGTGGAAATATCTTCCGCGGTCTGAGCGGCACTCAGAAAGGTTTCGACCGCGTAAAAGGCGATCAGATGGGCATGCTGGCTACTGTCATCAATTCGCTTGCACTATCCTCTGCGCTCGAATCACTCGGGCAGAAAGTGCGTGTGCTTACAGCTGTTCGCATGGAGCCGATTGGCGATTTCTATAACAAAGCCAAGGCTATCCGTTTGCTCAATAAAGGCAATATCGTGATTATGGCAGCCGGCACAGGTAACCCGTATTTCACGACCGATACGGGCAGTTCGCTTCGAGCCATTGAGATAGAAGCCGATGTGATGTTTAAGGGCACGCGTGTGGATGGCATCTACACCGCCGACCCGGAGAAGGATCCCAGCGCAACCAAGTTCACCGAGATTTCTTACGACGAGGTGCTCGCTCGCGGCCTCAAAGTGATGGATCTCACTGCCATCTGCATGTGTAAGGAAAACAACATGCCCATCTATGTATTCAATATGGATCAGAAGGGCAACCTCCTCCGCGTTATCAACGGCGAAAACATCGGCACCCTCGTGCACCCCTAAATAGCATTTTGCGTTTCCCTAAACAGCATTTAAGCATTTGATAATCATTAATATATCATCCCACCACCATGGAAGAAGAACTCAGTTTGTATGAAGCAACTGCCGAAGAGCAGATGCAAAACGCCATCACTCACCTTGATGAGACACTCTCGCATATTCGTGCGGGCAAGGCAAGTCCGAAACTCCTTGACATGATCCGTATCGATTATTACGGCACACAGTCTCCGCTCAGTTCGGTAGCTACAGTACTTGTGCCTGATGCACGCACCATCGCTATTCAGCCTTGGGAAAAGAAGCTCATCGGCGAGATCGAGAAAGCGATTATCAACTCTAACATCGGTCTTACCCCGTCGAACAACGGCGAGATTATTCGTCTGACCATGCCGCCTCTAACGGAGGAGCGTCGTCGCGAGTTGGCTAAGCAGTGTAAGGCTGAAGCAGAAAGCGCCAAGATGGCCATTCGCAATGCGCGCAGAGAGGCTATTGAAGAGTTTAAGAAACTTGTAAAGAAAGGTCTGCCTGAGGACGTAGAGAAAGATGCAGAAGAAGATATGCAGAAGACCCATGATAAGTATATCAAGAAGGTTGACGAACTCTACGCTGCCAAAGAGAAAGAAATCATGACAGTCTGATGAACGGACTAATCACCAAGACCTCGGGTAGCGCCTATGCTGTCTTGCTCAGCGATGGGTCGCTCGTAGAGGCATACGTAAAGGGCAATTTCCGCATCCAGGGGATTCGCTCTACCAATCCTGTAGCTGTTGGCGACCGCGTGACGGTGCAGCAGCTGCAGGACGGTACGAATTGGATAACGGCCATCGAGGATAGGCGCAATTACATCATTCGCAGATCCACCAATCTCTCCAAGCAGTCGCATATCTTAGCGGCCAATATAGACCAAGCAGCCCTTATTGTAACCATCGATCATCCGCGCACCAGCACTACGTTCATCGACCGCTTCCTCGCTACATGTGAGGCATATCGCGTGCCGGCGGTGCTGGTTTTCAATAAGATTGACTTGCTCGACGATGCCGGCTTAGAGGAGCTGCATTATCTGATGGCGCTCTATTCTGACCTCGGATACCCCTGCTATGGCATCAGCGCGCGACAGCTGCAAGGCGAAGACAACAAAGCGGAGGTGAAGCAGCTGATTGATACCATTTTCAGCAGCCCTGAAGGAAAATACACCCTCCTGAGCGGCAATTCCGGCGTAGGAAAATCCACCTTGCTCAATGCCCTTTTCGGAAGAGAGATCACCCGCACCGGCATCATCTCTGATGCCCACGACAAGGGCATGCATACCACCACTTTCTCCGAGATGTATTTCCTTCCTGAGCCCGCCAATGGTGCTGTTATCGATACCCCCGGCATTAAGGGATTTGGCACATTTGATTTTCAGAAAGAAGAGGTGGGGCATTATTTTAGAGAGATTTTCCGCCTGTCTGCCGACTGCCGATTCGGCAATTGTACGCATTGCGGCGAGCCGGGTTGCGCTGTTGTACCTGCCTTGGAAAACGGCCGCATCGCCCCCTCGCGATTCGATTCGTATCTCTCGTTGCTCGGTGATTGCACTGAAACTAAATACCGTTGATTCATGATTACGATTTCGATTATTGGTCCGGAATCCACTGGCAAATCCGTGTTGACTGAAGCGCTTGCTGTGCATTATCGGGGTGCTTGGATTCCTGAATATGCTCGCGAATACGTGACGCTTCATTCTTCCGAACCAACCTACGAAGATGTATGTAATATTCTCAATCACGATCGCTCAGACTTGCTTCAGCCTGCTTCGTCAGGCAACCTCCTCTTTCCTAATGGCTCTTCAAGTAGTCTCATCTTGCCCGGTGCTGCAATGAGACTGCTTGAAGAGCCAACGATTGTCTTTTTCGATGCTGGATTGGTCATCGACAAGGTTTGGTTGGATGTGGTTTTTGGTCGCCGCCCTGATTGGCTGACTGATGCCTTCGGAACGATAGTCGAAGCGCTTCGCACCGATTATTATCTTCTTTTAGAGCCTGATATTGCCTGGGTGGATGATCCTGCTCGAAGCAATGGCTCAGATGAAGCTCGCTCGCACCTTTTCCAACTATACCTCCAAGAGATTCTACAAACTGGTCGTCCGTATGGTATTGTGTCTGGCATTGGTCCTGCCCGAACTACCAATGCTATTCGCCTCGTTGATACTTTCTTGAAGCAGCCGTTTGATTGATTCTGAGACAGCTTCTACTGGGCAGATAGACGCCACTTTTGCACATTTAGAACAGTGAACTGTCATTTTTTTAGGATAAGACAGTGTTTTGCACTTAGACTACGATGTTGACGATCCTACCGAGGACAACGATAACCTTCTTAGGTGTTTGATCGTTAAGGAAGGGGACAGACTGCGGGGCTGCGAGAACGGCTTGCTCGATGGCTTCGCGGGTGGCATCTTTGGGGAACTCCATCGTGAAGCGCACTTTGCCGTTGAACTGCACTGGATACTTCACCATAGCTTCCTCTAAGTAGCGCTCGCAAAGTTCGGGCCATGCGGCATCGAATATGGTGGCGCAAGAAGCCGGTTGGCAACGGTGGTACATCTCCTCGGCTAAGTGTGGTGCGAAGGGGGCAAGCAGAATGGCCATGGGCTCCAAGATGGCTCGTTTGCTGCATTTCTGAAGCTCCGATTGAGCAATCATGAATGCGGGGATGGAGGTATTGAACGAGAAATGTTCGATATCCCACGTTACTTTCTTGATGAGCTTATGGAGCGAACGAAGTTCCTCGGCAGTGGGCTCGTTGTCACTGATTTGTTCGTATTGGTTCCATAGTTTGCGCAAGAAACGATGTACGCCGTCGATGCCGTTGGTGTCCCATGGTTTAGACATCTCTAGCGGGCCGAGGAACATCTCGTAGAGACGGAGTGTGTCGGCACCATAGCGCGCAACGATATCGTCGGGATTGACCACGTTCCACATCGACTTCGACATTTTCTCAATAGCCCAACCGCAGCGGTATTCACCCTGGCCATTGGTGCTGCCGTCTGCAAACACAAACGAAGCATCTTTGTACTCTGGCAACCACTCGCGGAATGCTTTGATATCTAGCAAATCGTTGTGCACGATGTTCACGTTCACATGTATTGGCTGCACCTTGCCCTTGTATTCGGGTTGCTCGATGAGGTTCTGTGAGATGAAGAGGTTGCCGGTAGCGCCCTCGCCTATGTAGCGATAAACGAAGTTCGAACGGCCTTGGATCATGCCCTGATTGATGAGTTTCTTAAACGGCTCATCCTTGTTGACCAAGCCGATGTCGAAGAGGAATTTATTCCAGAAGCGGGCATAGATGAGGTGTCCTGTAGCATGTTCGGAGCCTCCGAGATAGAGGTCAACCTGCTGCCAGTAGTCGCATGCATCGCGGCCTACGAGCGCTTTGTCGTTGTGGTTGTCCATATAGCGCAGGTAGTACGCTGACGAACCAGCGAAGCCTGGCATCGTGCAGAGTTCAAGCGGAAAGACGGTCTGATTATCGATGAGCGCTTTGCTAACCACCTTGCGGTTCTTTTCGTCCCAAGCCCATAACTCGGCATGGCCGAGCGGCGGTTCACCCGTTTCCGTAGGACGGAACTCCTTCACCTCGGGCAGTTCAAGCGGCAGGCAGTCTTCGGGGATAATATAGGGCATGCCGTCTTTGTAATACACGGGGAAGGGCTCGCCCCAGTAGCGCTGGCGGGAGAAGACCCAGTCGCGCAGCTTGTAGTTGACCTTATCCTTGCCCTTGCCGCTGCTCTCCAGCCACTCGACCATCTTTTTCTTGGCGTCGGCGACGGACAGGCCGTCCAGGAAGCCGGAGTTGACGAGGGTGCCGGTGGCCACATCGGTAAAGGCGGCCTCGTCCAGATTCGACGGGGTATTGCCCTTGACGACTTCAATGATGGGCAGACCGAACTTCTTGGCGAACTCCCAGTCACGGGTATCGTGGGCAGGCACGGCCATGATGGCACCGGTGCCGTAGGTAGCCAGAACATAGTCGGAGATGAAGATGGGAATCTCCTTGTCGTTCACGGGGTTGATGCCCATGACGCCCTCC
>JALFZG010000048.1 GCA_022784645.1 Bacteroidales bacterium | reverse complement strand
AAATGAATGACAATTCCTTATCGACTTGCATCTGCAGGAAACACCATGTGCGCTTGTTGACTACACGTGTATGTGTGTGCGATGGTAACGCGATGAACGTGCGATGAACGTGCGATGATTTTGAATTGCGGTGCAAAGGTACGATGCGAATTATGGTGTTTGCAAATTTTTCGCGAAAAAAAATAAAAAAAAGTGAAAAAATCGGTCCACTTTCACACTTTCACACTTTCACACATTTTGAACAGTGAAAATGCTAAAAAAAAAATCATACATATATATAAATTATTATTATCCCCCCTTGCCCCCCACTTTTTGCATTTTAAGCCAACGGAAAATCGGCATTTTTGTGGCCGAAAGTAGGGGGAAAATGGAAAGGAAACGAGGTATTTTTGCCCAAAAGTGGGGTAAAATTTTTCAAAAGGTTGTTCAGCATACAAAAATGTGTGAAAGTGTGAAAGTGTGAAAGTAGCGGGGTGGCTGCTTTTCGTAAAAGGAAATTCGCTTTTCCCATTATCTGGTTCATAGTTTTGCAACGCGTAGCTCGAAAGAGTCGCGGTCGCCGAGGGAGGCGTTCTTCACCTTTGCACGGTAGTTATAGATGGTGTTGGGCGAGTAGCAGAGGAGCTCGGCAATCTTGGTGCTGGAGGTGATACCTAAGCGAATAAGGGCGAAGATGCGGAGCTCGGTGGTGAGTCCTTCCCCGGCTTTGGGATAGATACGTTCTTCGGGGATAAGGAGGGCATTGAAGTCAGTTACGAAATTTCGGTATAACGAGAGGAAGGTATGATCGAACTGCCGATAGAACTCCGCCATTTCTCGTTTCATGATGGCATCAGGGTCTTTCTCTCCCGCTTTTCTGGCTAACTTGGTGATTCGGCTGATGTAGTCTCTATACACCTCCAGATAGCGGCAAATATATTGCTCCTTCACGATGTTAGACTCTTCAAGCGATGCATTGAGCGCTGTAAGTTGCTGATTCATCTCTGCAAGCTGTTTATTAAGCGAATGCAGATGCTTATTAAGCGAATGCAGATGTTTGTATTGCCTGATGGTGTACAGGAGAATGAGTAGCAGACAAATGAGCAGGGCGACAATGCTCAGGAGGGCGATGCTGAGCCTGCGTGATAAGACGGACTGCTGATGCTGATAGGTGGTGTTGATGAGATTGCCCAAAGGGTTGATTTGCATGTATCTCAGGCGAGCATTGAAGAAACCTGCATTAGCGAGCGAATATTCGATATAATGGTGCGCCCGCTCTAAGTCACCATTGTGATACATCATCTCGGCCAACATCCAGGACGAACCATTGTCAGTAATGCCGCTTCTTACATCGGTGATAGCGGACCGGATAAGCCATTCCTCAAACGCCCTATTGTCGCCCATATCGCGATAGATAATAGCGCGTTCATAAGCCATGATAGCAAACGAACGAGAGTTTTGGTCTGTGAGCATAAGGGTGCTGTCGCTATAGAGGAGAGCTTGGTCATAACGTTTCTCATTACGGGCTTTAATGAGTAGCATCTTATAATAATCAGCCGTTGGAGTTTGCATGCTCATCTGAAAGAAGAGGGAGTCGCGGTGGAGGGCCGATAGGTGAAAATAATACTGTTGATGCCGATTAAGCTTACTATAAACGGCAGCTTCGCCGTAAAGATGGTCAATGGTGTTGTAATAATCATTTAGCAGTTGGTATTTTTCAATGGTATCTCGATGGAGGGATTGCTTTTCTTCAAACCCTTCGCTGTAATAACCTATAGATGCAAGCAGATAAATAAGTTTGAGTTTCGACAGAGTGGAAATAGGTTCTTCCGCCAGTTCTGAAGCCATCGAGAAATAGCGTAAGGCAGAATCGCATTGGTAGGGTGTGTATTCAGTGCCTATCGCAAACATGTTGGATGCGGAAGTGGGCAATGCTTTGAGCGAGTCGATGCGAGCCTCACGCTGCTGACAATATTCCTGCGCATGAAGGAGCGACTGGTCATACTCGATCATTAGCGAATCGATGGTAGAAGCAGAAACAGCAGATAGGGTCATCAGCTGAAAGAAGCATATTACGAGACGGTTTTTCATGATTCTTACAATTTTAAATCGGCTGCAAAGATAATATATTTTCTTGGTTCGTGCAAATATTTTGAAAAGAAAATATCATATCACCCTCCCTTTATTACCACTTTTTATTAACGTAAAATAATTAATAACATATTGAAAATCAATAAAATAGTATTATATCATATCCACTTTTTTGTCCCCATGACATTTTCCTCATTTGGTAGAGAAAAATAAAAGTAGTAATTTTGCAGCGTCAATCTAAATGCCAACTAATCAAAATTCATTATATATGAAAACACAACCAGGTAAAAACAACAATTCTCCTTACGCTATTCCTCGGTGGATAGTATGCCTACTTGGCATGATGTGCTCATTATCTATGTTCGCGCAGGTGCACGTGTCAGGTACGGTAATCGATGCGCAAAAAGAGCCAGTAATTGGCGCTTCGGTATTGGAGCAAGGTACAGGCAATGGTACCATTACGGACTTTGATGGCAAGTTTACAATCAATGTAGCGAGCGAGAAGTCTGTATTGGAAATCAGTTATGTAGGTATGAAGCCAGTAACGGTATCGGTAGCCGGCAAAACGAATCTTCAGGTAGTGCTTCAGGAAGATCAAGAAGTGCTCGAAGAAGTGGTGGTTATCGGTTATGGTACGCAGAAGCGTAAGGATGTAACTACGGCTATCTCATCGGTATCTACGGATGATATCGAGAAGTTGCCTATCACTTCTGCCGCTCAAGCTATGCAAGGTAAGGCGGCCGGTGTGACGGTGGTTAAGCCCAACGGTCAGCCGGGCGCAGGTATGGTTATTCGTGTACGTGGTACTACCTCCATGAATGGCTCCAACGACCCGCTCTATGTAGTAGATGGTGTTCCGATGACGGATATTGATTTCCTTGCTCCGAATGATATTGAGAGCATGCAGATTTTAAAAGATGCATCTTCTGCTGCCATTTATGGTTCTCGTGCTGCCAATGGTGTGATTATGATTACCACTAAGGCAAGTTCTGCCAGCAAGGAGAAGATGAATGTAGCCTTCTCTATGTATGGCGGCTGGACGCAAGTGAGCAAACGAATGGAGAGCTTGAATTTTGAGCAATACCGTGATTATCTGTCTGATTTAGGCTCTACGGTTGTATTGCCTGATGGACTGAAAGACGAGACCAACTGGTTTGACGAAACGTATCAGACGGGCTCCACTCAGAATTATCAACTCTCAGTATCGGGCGGTACGGAGAAGGTAAATTACTTCCTCTCAGGTGGTTATACGAATGAGGTAGGTATTATCCCCACTACCAAATATCAGCGCTTCAATTTCCGCACGGCATTGGATGCAGAGGTGACCAAGTGGCTGAATATAGGTGCAAACGTAGCGTATGCCAACAGTCTGCATAATGGCGATATTTCTTCACTTACGGGCGTAGGTGCCAATCGCGGTGGCGTTGTTTTGGCCGTAATAAATACGCCTTCTTATGCTCCTATTTACGACCCTGAGAATCCAGATTATTACTATACGAATTTTTATGGTGTAAGCAATATCACCAACCCGCTTGAGAATATCGAGCGCGTAAAAAACAACCGCACCAACAATCATCGTTTGATTGCCAGCGGTAAGGGCATTTTTACCCTTTATGATACCAAGAAATTCAACCGCAGCGACAATTATTCCCATTCGCTGAAATATACGACTACCTTCTCAGAGGACCTTCACATGAACCACTATACATCGTTCTTGGATCCGCTTGCAACCTCCTGGGGCAGAAATCAATATGGTGAAGCGAGCGATACGCGTCAGACCGACCTCGTAACGGTATGGGATAACGTGGTGGATTATAACGGTCAGTATGGTAAGAACGGCTTGAACGTGATGGTGGGTTCATCGTGGACGAAGAGCCATTGGAATCAGTCGTATATTGGCGCAAGCCATTTTGCTGACGGCTTGGTTCAAACGCTGAATGCAGCCAATAAGATTGATCCGGGTAGCACGGGTACTACCGCCAGCGATTGGGCCATCATGTCCACGTTTGCTCGATTGAGTTACAACTACGACTCACGTTATCTCGTTTCGGCCAATTTCCGTGCTGACGGCTCGTCGAAGCTGTCGCCTGAGCATCGTTGGGCGTTCTTCCCATCTGTAAGTGCTGCATGGCGCATCTCAGGCGAACATTGGATGCAAGACGTTAGTTGGATCGATGACTTGAAGATTCGTGCCGGCTGGGGTCAAACCGGAAACCAGGGTGGTGTAGGCGACTACGGCTATTTGGCTATGTACGGCTATTCGCGTCAGAATTGGTGGGAAACAGGTAAGGAACATGCCGTACCGACCATTTATCAGCAATCGCTCCGTAACCCCGATCTCACGTGGGAGCGTACTACGCAAACCAACGTTGGTATCGATTGGACGATGCTGCACAACCGCCTCTCCATCAATTTTGATTGGTACTACAAGTACACTACCGATATGCTTATGTCCGTAAGCCTGCCTGCTGGTTCGGCTGCTGTCAGCCATATATACCGAAACGAAGGCGAGATGAGCAATATGGGCGTGGAGTTTACCGTTGTATCGCATAATTTCGTGCGCAAGAACTTCAAATGGGATACTCAACTCAATATCTCTCACAACAAGAACCGCCTTGAAAAACTGGCTACCAGTCAGGTTTATTATGCAGGCAAGGTAACCGACGTATTGGCTGATTATT
>JALFZG010000043.1 GCA_022784645.1 Bacteroidales bacterium | reverse complement strand
CAAACGTTACACATTTTAGAGTAAGGATACCTCGTTACAAAGTGCGGGCGATTATGGAAATCAGACTATGCCGCGCTGACGCTTGATGGATTCGTAGGCTTCGTTGATGCCGCGGAATTTCTCGGTGGCTTTCTGGCGGATTTCTTCGCCGGCTGACGCTACCTTATCGGGGTGGTACTTCATGGCCATACGTCGATAGGCTCGCTTGACCTCCTCATCGGTGCAGTCGGGCGTGATCTCCAGCGCTTGGTATGCCCAATTGGGGTCTTGCGCTTTCTGATAGAGCGCCACCAGCGACTGATAATCGGCGTCCGACAAGCGCAGCGAGTAAGCTATCTGGTCAATCACCTGCTTCTCCGCAGTGGCAATATCGCCATCGGAATTGGCCAGCTCCAGGAGGAAATGCACTAGCTCCAAGCGGGTAGAGTAGTTCACGTTGGCCGCAATCTGTGAGCAAACCTCATGCGTATCAAACGTTTGACTGAGTATGTGCTTGAGCATCTGCAAAGCCGCTAACGCGCCCTGTTCGCCGTAGTTCCTTACGAGGAACTGCTTGACCACATCGAGCTCCACTTTCCTTACGTGCCCATCCGCTTTCATCACGCAGGCAATCAATACGAGCAGGCTGACGCGAATATCCGAAGCGGAGGCAGTGCGGCGACCGGAGGAAGCGTTTGCCCCCTCCCGTCTCTCGCTATAACTATCGTTATCGCCCGGAAGCGCCGCCGTGCTCTCAAACACTTTAGCGATAACCACGCCAATCAAGGCACCTATCGGTCCGCCCAATACGAAGCCCAAGCCGCCTAAAAGCCATTTAGCCGCACTCATTGTCTCGCTTATTTCAGAAGGGTAGCCGGATCGAGGTTGTCGCGCTCGATGTCGAGGAAGTACTTATACGTGCCATGGGTGAGCATGTCGGTAGCAGCTTCGTCGCATACGATGATACCATGCTGATGGAGTTGGAGTGCGCTGATGGTCCACATCTGGCTGATAGGCTCCTCTACTGCATGGCGGAGCGCCTGCGCTTTGTTATGACCATTCACCATGATCAGCACCTCCTTAGCGGAGAGCACGGTGCCTACACCTACGGTGAGGGCGGTCTTCGGCACAAGGTTCACATCGCCGCCAAAGAAACGGCTGTTGGCGATGATGGTGTCGGTCGTGAGCGTCTTCTGGCGCGTACGCGAAGCGAGCGATGAAGCGGGCTCGTTGAACGCGATATGCCCATCCGGGCCAATACCACCAAGGAAGAGGTCGATGCCGCCGCATTCGGCGATCTTAGCCTCATAGCGAGCGCATTCGGCATCCAAGTCAGCGGCATTGCCATTGAGGATATTCACGTTCTCCGGACGGATATCGATATGCGAAAAGAAGTTGTTCCACATAAACGAATGGTAGCTCTCCGGATGTTCTTCGGGTAGGCCTACGTATTCATCCATATTGAATGTGATCACATTCTGGAAGCTTACTACGCCTTGCTTATTGAGTTCAATAAGATGCTTATACATACCGAGGGGTGACGAACCCGTAGGCAGGCCTAAAATGAAAGGGTTTTCGGGAGTGGGGTTAGCGGCTATAATGCGTTTAGCCACATAATTGGCTGCCCATTGAGAGAGCAGATCGTAGTTTTGCTGAATAATAAGTCGCATAATGTAGTGTGTTTAGAGGTGGGGTGAGTAGCCCCACCTATCGTTTATTTATCAGAATTGCAAAGTTCCAGAACCATAGCCGAACGAGCGGGAATATAGAGGCGCAACCATCCTTTTCCGTCAGCCTGGTAGAGCGGGTCAGGTTGGGTGAAATGGTGCACCGAATCGTCGGTGAGTTCGAATCCGCCATAGGTTTTTGCGTCGGTATTGAGCACTACTCGATACTCGCCTTCGGGCGCAAGGAAACCATAGTCGGGGAAGGATTTTTGGCCGTTCCAGTTGAATACAAACACGTACTTACCGCGTTTATACGCCACCACTTGGTCGCCCTCCTTATCCCAGAGTTGCTCAATAGGCAGTTGGTTGAAGCGCTTCTGCTGCTCGAGCAGGTGGATCATATCGGCGTCGAAGCGGTTGAGGTCGGCATAGTAGAAGTCTTGGTTATCCACGAGCTCCCACTGGCGGCGCGCATATTTATAGCTCCATCCATTGCCCTCGCGCGGGAAGTCAATCCATTCGGGATGGCCAAACTCATTACCCATGAAATTGAGGTAACCGCCATTGATGGTGGAGGCAGTGATGAGTCGGATCATCTTATGGAGAGCGATGCCTCGATCGACCATAAAGGTGCTGCTGCCGTGCTGCATGTGCCAATACATATCGGCATCGATAAGGCGGAAGATGATGGTCTTATCGCCTACGAGCGCTTGGTCGTGAGACTCGGCATACGAGATGGTCTTCTCGTCAGCGCGGCGGTTGGTCATCTCATAGAAGATATGGCCGGCTTTCCAGTCTTCATCTTTCACTTCTTTAATCATCTTAATCCAGAAATCGGGGATACCCATAGCCAGGCGGTAGTCAAAGCCGATGCCGCCATCCTTGATGGGATAAGCGAGTCCGGGCATGCCCGACATCTCCTCAGCGATGGTGATAGCCGAACGCTTCACCTGATGGATGAGCTTATTGGCGAGGGTGAGGTAGCAGATGGCATCGCCGTCTTGGTTGAGGTTGTAGTAATCGCCATAGCCGCGGAAATCCTCGCCGAGGCCGTGACTGCGATAGATCATCGAGGTGACGCCATCGAAGCGGAAGCCATCGAAGTTGTACTCATCCAGCCAGAACTTGCAGTTGGAGAGGAGGAAATGCAATACGGAGGGCTTCTGATAATCGAAGCAGAGCGAATCCCAAGCGGGGTGCTCGCGTCGCGCGCCCGCGTGGAAATATTGATAAGGAGTGCCGTCGAAATTACCAAGTCCCTCCTGCTCATTCTTTACAGCATGCGAATGCACGAGGTCCATGATTACGGCAATCCCCATCTTGTGAGCTGCATCGATGAGCGCTTTGAGTTCTTCGGGCGTACCAAAACGGGATGAAGCGGCAAAGAAATTCGATACATGGTATCCGAAGCTGCCGTAATAGGGGTGCTCCTGAATAGCCATAATCTGGATGCAGTTATAGCCGAGCTGCTTCACGCGCGGGAGCACGTTTTGGCGGAACTCCGTATAAGAGCCCACTTTCTCCTCGTTGGTTGCCATACCGATATGGCACTCATAGATGAAGAGCGGCTCAGATGAAGGTTTGAAGTTTTTGCATTGCCATTCGTAGCGTTTCTCCGGTGCCCACACCTGTGCAGAGAACACTTTCGTGCGCTCGTCTTGCACTGCTCTGTAAGCATAACTGGGGATACGTTCGCCTGCGCCTCCATACCATTCTACGAGCAACTTATAGAGCTGGCCATGCTTCATCGCATCGAGGGGGAAGATACCCTCCCAATTGCCGTTGCCAAGCGAACTCAAGCGGTAGTTTTCTGACTTACTCCAGTTATTGAAATCACCTATCAGATAGATGGCGGTAGCGTTGGGGGCCCACTCGCGGAACACCCAATTGGTATCCGTCTTATGCAGGCCGAAATAGAGGTAGCCGTCAGCAAAATCCTTCAGTGGCATGCCAGCGGTAAGTTCCAACTCCTTGTTCGCAGCATAATCATAGCGGCCCTGGATAGCAGCCTCATACGGCTTCAAATACGGATCGGATAATACGAGTTTGAGTGATTTGATCATGATGTGGGGATTATTGGTTCACTTTCACTTTTACGATGATTTTTCTGTATTCCTTACCAGGGGCGATGCCGGGCTGATGGGCATCCTGCGGGAAGAACACAGCGAAATGTCCGGCGGGCACAAGGAACTGCGCCGTAGCCTTGTCAGCATAGAACTCTACATCTTTCTGCTCGTTGTATTCAGAAGTGATGTCGCAGCAATCTACCTGTGCTTTCCATCCCATCGTCTCGTCATCGGTGAGCGGGATTTGGATGTCGAGGTACTCGCGATGAGCCTCCATGCGGCAGTCTGCCTCTGCTTTGCCTTTGAAGTCCTGGATGTTGATTACGAAATCATTGCCATCCAAGCGGATTTTGCAAGCAGGCATTGCTTCCAAATCGTTGTCTTTCCAGAAATCGATAAACCGTTCTAAGCCGGGTACGCAGTCAAAATAATTGTCTGCATTTTCAAGTTTGTCAAGAATCATATAATTTTGTTTTTTAAAATGTATTTATGTGAATAGTATGAAAGCCTCCAATGCAAGTGTTACCTCATTTTTTCTACTCTTGCGGCATCGAGCCGGAGTAGGGTAAACAGCATGATGGAGAAACTCCATAAGGATGAGCCGCCATAACTGAGCAGCGGTAGCGGGATACCGATTACGGGCATCAGTCCGAGCACCATACCTACATTGATGGTGAGGTGGAAGATCATGAAGCCTACGATGCAATAAGCATATACCATCGAGAATTCGTCTCGCTGTCGCTCAGCTATCGTGATCAAGCGGAGAATCAGCATGAGATATACGATTAGCACGATGCTGCTGCCTACGAATCCCCACTCCTCGCCGATGGTGCAGAAAATAAAGTCAGTAGCCTGCTCCGGCACGAAGTTCATCTTCGTTTGCGTTCCTTTTAGGAAGCCTTTTCCGAATACCGCTCCTGAGCCGATAGCTATCTTCGACTGATTGACGTTGTAGCCTGCGCCTTGGGGATCATCCATGATGCCGAGCACAACGGCAATACGCTTCTGCTGATGATCTTGAAGCACATTCTGAAAGGCCCAATTGCAACCCAAGCAATATATCGCGCACACAGTTCCGATGCCAAGGGTGATCCATACGTTGCGCCATTTGAACTTACGATTGTCTTTCCAACGGAGATAGAATATCAGCCCGATGGCACATAAGGTGACGGTTCCTACCACCACAAGTGCAGTAAGTATGCCGGCTTTGAGCGCGAGGATAAACAGCACCACCGCCGCCATGCCTGCTACCAAAATATTGCCGCTCATGCCCTTGCGATAGAGCATCAATACGAAGCTCGCGAATACGAGCGCGCTACCCGTTTCTTTTTGCATCACCATGATAATCAGCATCGGCACACCCAAAATCAGTAGGGGAATCAGTAAGTCGCGCCAACTGCGCAATTTAAACCCATAGCGACTCATGTAAGCCGACAGGGCGAGGGCTGTGGTGAACTTAGCGAACTCAGCTGGCTGGATGCTTACGGGGCCCAGACTAATCCACGACAGCGAGCCTTTGATATCGCGCGCAACGAAAGGAGTAATCAGCAGCAAGAGCAGCATCAAGCTGTATAGAATCCAAGCGCTGTCTTGGATGAGTTTCCAATCAATCATCAGAATCACGAATCCAATCAGCAGGGCAGTGCCAATCCATACTATCTGCTTGCCCGAGCGGAAAGAGAAATCAAACCAACTTGTTTGATCAAAGCTCCAGCTCGCGCCCAACACGTTCATCCAGCCGAAAATCAGCAGGGCTAAAATCAAGCCGATGGTCAGCCAATCGACGTAACGAAATGTGTTGTTGGTTCGTGATGCCATATTCTGTTTTGCTTCCCGCTCAGCGGGCGAGCTTATTGTTTTGAGGGTGGAAATGTGCTTCCACCGAAATTTATTTTCTGTTTATTACGTTTGGATTCAGCACGGTCGAGCTGATGCGCTGCCGGAGGTCTTTTCGAGTTACTTCACCGGTGAGGTATTGCTCCATCATCATGCTGGCTATGGGGGCAGCCCATGTGGCGCCAAAGCCGGCGTTTTCTACCACCACTGCTACTGCAATCTTGGGGTTGTCAACCGGCGCAAAGCCGATGAAGATCGCGTGGTCTCTTCCGCGGCTGTTCTGCACGGTGCCCGTTTTGCCGGCAGAGGTAATACTGTCAGGCAAGGCGTAGTGTCGGCCGGTGCCATTGGTCATTACCCGAGCCATACCCTGCTTCACTATGGGGAAATAGCGTTGCTCAACAGCTGTCTCGTGGCGGTGCGTGAGGAAGGTATCACTCTTACAGAGGTGGGGCGTGATGAAGTACCCCTCGTTGGCAATGGTAGCTGCCGCATTGCAGAGCTGGAGTGGGGTAACGAGCACCTCGCCTTGTCCGATGGAGTTTGAGCGGATGGTCATCGCTCGCCAGCCCGTTTTGCCGTAAATCTTATCGTAGAGCGCCACTTGCGGCACGCTACCTTTCGACTGCTCGGAGATGTCCGAATCCTCGAACTTACGGCCGAGGTTGAAACTCATCATATCGTCCACCCAAAGTTGGTATCGGGCGCGGAATTTTTCGTTGTCTTTGCCATACCCCTCTTTCTCAAGCATGTCTCTAAATGCCTGCCAATAATAGGGGTTGCAACTCTGCTCGATGGCGTTGATGAGGTTCACTGGTGAGCCGTGGTGGTGGGTGCATTTGATGGGCGAACTGCCTTTTCCGCTGCACGGATAGAGCGTCTGCGGGGTGATGCCGCCCTCCTGAAGGCAGACGAGCGATTGCAGCGTCTTGAAGGTAGAGCCGGGTGAATACTGCGCTTGCGTAGCGCGATTCATCAGCGGCTTGGTCTTGTCGTTGAGCAGCTCGCGGTAGTTGGCGGAGCGCTGACGACCAATCAGCAAGGAGGGATTCCAAGTGGGGTTACTCGCCAATGCAAGAATCTCGCCCGTGGAGGGCTCAATGGCTACTGCGCTGCCGACTTTCCCTTGCAGCAACTCCTCGGCCAAGAGCTGGAGTTGGATGTCGATCGTGATAGTGAGGTTTTCGCCTGCTATCGGTTGCTCATCCAGTTCGCCGTTTTTATAATGGCCCTGAATACAACCGCGGATGTCGCGCATCAGTACCTCCTTACCTTTGATACCGCGTAAGATCGTCTCATAGGTGCGCTCAATGCCATCGCGGCCGGAGTAGTCGCCTGACTGATAATAGGAGTCGTTTTCGATATCGCGCTGATTGACTTCACCAATGCTGCCAAGCACCTGTGCTGCGGCAGGGTACGTGTAATCGCGGAGTGTACGCTGACGAATACTTATGCCTGGCAATTTGTAAAGTTCCTGCTGCAGTGGCGCTATATCTATAGAATTGAGTTGCGTCATGAATACCTGCGGTCGGTATTGGCTGTATCCGGGGTTCTTGCTGCGGTCGCGAATCTCGCTCATTCTGCGCTCGAAATAATCGCGATCGATGCTCATCGATCGGCAGAATGCGAGGGTGTCAAACGGCTCCTTGGCGTTGGTCATATCGCGTACCACTAGCATCACCTCGAAGATAGGCTGATTAAACACGAGCAAGTCACCGTTGCGGTCATAAATCAATCCGCGGGGCGGGTATATCGTTTGATTCACCAGCGAGATATTCTCCGATTTGTCTCTATACGATTTGTCGATCACCTGCAACCCAAACAGGCGCACGATGAATACTACCACCACGATAATGGCGATAGCCTGCACCACATGATGCCGTCTGTATAAGTCGTCGTTGATCATTGTTTATTTCTTTCGTATCGCTTCCCATCCGATGAGGAGCAGGATAGTGAGCAGACTGCTGGCGATGATTTGGATAAGGGTGAGCCAAAACGCGCGGAAGGTGAATGCTGAAAAGAGGAAAACGAGCGTATGGTGAAATACGGTAGCGACAGCTATGTATTTGATAAACGTCTCCCATCCGAGCGTCAAACTTGTGATGGTGCCTACAAGTCGCTCATCCTCTTGCACGAGCCAACCGATAAGATACGGTCGCGCGAACATAAGCGCAGTGCACGCGAGGGTGTGAACGCCCATGCTGTTGCAGAAGATATCCATTACAAATCCTGCAGCAAAACCGATCAGAAGCTGCCAAAGTTTGTTCAGTTCAGCAGGCAACACCAGCAATGCTAAGATATAGATACACGGGTCAACTACCCCCATAAAATGGAGGTTGTTGACCAGCAGAATTTGCAGCAGATATACCACTACAAAGCGGATAATATGTTCTATCCAAATCATTTTAATAAGCCATCGCGAAGATTACGCGGCGGTGAGAAGGCTTGCCGGAATAGATGCAAGTACCCTCTTCCTCCGGCGCATCGAGCGGAATGCAGCGGATGGTAGCCTTAGTCTCTTCCTTGATGCGCTCCTCGGTTTCTGCCGTGCCATCCCAGTGGCATTCCAAGAAACCGCCTTTCTGAATCTCTTCTTTGAACTCCTCCCAGCTGTCGCATTTGCGGGTGTGCTCAAGGCGGAAATTGAGCGCCTTCTGATAGATATTATTCTGAATCTCCTCGAGGAGCTCGCTGATATGCTCTACGATGCCATCGATGGCGCGCGTTTCTTTGGTGAGCGTGTCGCGACGCGCAATCTCGATGGTGCCGTTTTCCAAATCGCGAGCGCCGATAGCCAAACGAACGGGCACACCGCGGAGCTCGTATTCAGCAAACTTAAAGCCGGGAGTCATGTTGTCGGCCGTATCGATCTTCACGCGGATGCCGAGTTGTTTGAGTTGGTCAGCAATGGGGTTAATCTTCTCGAGGATAGCATCGAGCTGGTCGGCTTTCTTGAAGATCGGTACGATAGCCACCTGGATAGGTGCGAGATGGGGCGGCAGGACGAGGCCGTTATCGTCGGAATGCGTCATGATGAGCGCGCCCATCAAGCGAGTGGAAACGCCCCAAGAGGTAGCCCATACGTACTCCTGCTTGTTCTCTTTGTTGAGGAAAGTGACGTCAAACGACTTTGCGAAGTTTTGCCCGAGGAAATGCGAGGTACCGGCTTGCAGCGCTTTGCCATCTTGCATCATTGCTTCGATGCAGTAGGTGTTGAGCGCACCAGCGAAACGTTCGTTGGGCGACTTCACGCCCTTGACTACGGGGATAGCCATCACGCCCTCTGCAAAATCAGCATATACATCGAGCATCTTGCGGGCGTAGTCTTCGGCCTCCTCTTTGCTGGCATGAGCCGTGTGGCCTTCCTGCCAAAGGAATTCTGCCGTACGGAGGAAAAGACGTGTACGCATCTCCCAGCGCATTACGTTGCACCACTGATTGCACAGGATTGGCAAGTCGCGATACGAGGAAATCCAATTCTTATACGTGGACCAAATGATAGTCTCTGACGTAGGACGGATGATCAACTCCTCCTCCAGGCGGGCGTTAGGATCAACTACCACCCCCTTGCCGTTGGGATCGTTCATCAGGCGGTGGTGCGTTACGACTGCGCATTCCTTGGCAAAGCCCTCAACGTGCTCAGCTTCGCGGCTTAAAAACGATTTGGGAATCAGCAAGGGGAAGTACGCATTCTGAACGCCCTGCTCTTTAAAACGGCTGTCGAGGCTCTGCTGAATGCGTTCCCAAATAGCATAGCCATAGGGCTTGATCACCATGCAACCTCTTACGGCAGACTGCTCAGCGAGGTCGGCTTTTACAACTAATTCGTTATACCACTGCGAGTAGTTTTCGCTGCGTGGCGTAAGTTTCTGATATGCCATAATATGTTTTGTTAAAATGTTCTTTCGTAAATGCTCAGCGGAGTGAATACGCTTCGCGGAGTTGCTCAAATCGCTCGGGTTGGGCTTTGAGCGAGCGGCTCACGGCTTCGATGTCGAAGAGCTGGTGCTCAGGAAAATGCAGCTCCTCAACCATCTGCGCATCGGTATGGAAGAAGCGGTTGAAATGCGCGAGCACCATCTCTGTAGCCCGATACTTGCCCTGCCGCGTATAGCCGGCTATGTGCATAGTGGCTATGGATGCTTGGCGGAGCATCGCTTCGGAAATGCGTGGTTCGTTTTCCCAGCAGTCTATCACCGCCGCATGCCCGCTTGCCATCAGTGCCGCTTCATCTATGATGCCACCTCGGGCACAGTTGATGATCAGCGCCTCGGGTTTGCACGCCCGGAGCAGGTCGGCATCGCAGAGGTGATAAGTGGGGTAGGAACCATCGAAGATGAGTGGGGTGTGAAACGTGATTACGTCCGCCACTGCGGCCACTGCTTCGATAGCCGTAAACCGATTGCCGAAACTTGTAGCATGCTCATGTTCGGCTCGGAGCGGATCGCAGACTACCACATCCCAACCTCGGCGTTCAGCCATCTGCTCCACTAAACTGCCTACGTGCCCCACACCTACGATGCCGATGGTGCGTGGCTTAGACAATAGTCCGAGCGAAGATAGCGCTGACTCCACGTAATCGCACACCCCTGCTGCGTTGCAACCCGGGCAGTTATGCCATTCGATACCGTGCTCACCGCAGTAGGCGGTATCGATATGATCAAATCCGATGGTAGCCGTAAGAACGAGCTTAACGCGACTGCCTTCGAGCAGGTGTGCATCGACGTGCGTACGCGTGCGTATAATCACACAATCCGCGTCGTGTACGGCGGAGGCGGTGATATCCGCAGGCTCCAAATACACGACGCTGGCGTATGGTTCCAGGCTGCCCTTCAAGTAGGGAATATGTGCGTCAACTATTACTTTCACTTCATGCGCATGCAGTTTAGAGTGCAAAATTACGAAATTTTTGTCAATTACGCAAGAAAAATTACAAAAAAGAGTGTTTTTTTTACATTTATAGCCCTTATGTCGATTTTTTTTTGTAACTTTGCAGCGGGAAAGAATGAGCTTATGGCAGATGAGCTGATTTTTGGCATGACTTTTGCAGGTTAACGCCGGCCTTAGAAGCTTCGTGCTATCCCTATCAATAACCCCAAAAAAGAAAGGAGCGCCTTATGAAAGAGCCAAAACGTGTATTGTTCATATCACAAGAGATTTACCCCTATCTTGACCAGAAAACGCCTATCCGCATGATGAACAGAATCCTCCCGCAGGCGTGTCAGGAAAAGGGTATAGAAACCCGCACGTTTATGCCTAAGTTTGGCGAGATTAACGAGCGCAGGAATCAGCTTCATGAAGTGATTCGTCTGTCTGGCAATAATATCGTGATCAACGATACTGACCATCCGGTGCTTCTCAAAGTAGCCTCCATTCAGTCCGCCCGCATTCAGATTTATTTCATTGACAACGATGACTATTTCCATCGTCGTCGTGGTATCACGGATGCGGATGGCAAGGAGTATGAAGACAACGATGAACGCACGGTCTTCTTCTGCCGCGGCTCGCTCGATACGGTGCAGAAACTGCGTTGGACGCCCAATATTGTGGTGTGCTCAGGTTGGATGTCAGCATTGGCTCCGCTCTATTTGCGCAAGGGGTATGCAGGGGCACCTTTCTTTGCCAACGCGAAGATTGTGGTGGCGCTCGATGGCAATTCGTTTGCTAACCCCTTCCCCGCATCGTTTGCGGATAAGCTGCGCATTCGTGGGGTGGAGGATGCTGACGTGGAGCAATTGATAGGAAAAGAGGTAACATATGCTGACCTCATGAAGCTTGCTATGGATTATGCCGATGCCATCACGGTGCTCTCTGATGACGTGATGCCGGAGTTGCTCGAATATGCTGAGAGCAAAGGATTGCCCATTCTCCCTTATCAGCCAGAGAATAAAGCCGAACATGTAGAATTCTTCCGCCAACTGATGACTAACGAGGCTGCGGAAGAGCAAATATAAGATGATGAACAACAGACTTTTGAATACGAAATTCCTCCTCTCCCTGCTTACGCTATCGCTTTCATTCGCTTTAGTGTCGCTATCGTCGTGCAAAGACAACGTTACCAGTTCAGGCGAATCGCTTATTGGTGAAGCTGATCAGATAGTAGTGGGTGCCGACACATTCGGCACGCGTTCGTTTACGCGTGACGTGGCCCTCTCGCCTGACTCCTTCCCGATTTACAGCACCCCTGACTCGTTTTTGTTAGGAGAATGCGACGGCCGCTTCGGCACCATTCATGCAGATATCCTTGCGCAATTTGCCTGCCCGATTGATTTCCGTTATCCTGAAGGAGCGGAGGTGGATTCTGTATGTTTCTTTTTCTATTACAACTCATGGTTTGGCGATGGTTATTCGCCAATGAGCATCGATATTTATCCCATGAAAACGGTGCTCCAATATGAAGAGCCCTACTCGCACCATTTGGATATCCGCGATTTCGTGGATCCTGCGGCCGAGTCGGTGCTTCAGAGGCAACGTATCATCGTAGCAGCTGAGCCTACTGACTCTACCTATGATGAGACCAACCGCATCTATCGTCCGTTTGTTCGCTGCCGACTCACCGATGCGTTTGCAGAGACGCTGTTCCAATGCCGCGATTTCTCTTCGCTGGAGGCTTTCTGCGAGTCGTTTCCCGGATTGTATATCAGCAGCAATTTTGGTGGTGCGTCGCTTTTGCACGTGACCGATATGAACCTCGCGGTGTATTATCATTATTCCTATAATAAGGGCGGAAGAGATACCACCGTGACCGATGTGAAGGGCTTCTATGCCAATTCCGAGGTACGGCAAATCAATCGTTATCAATATTTTACGGATACTGATACCGAAGCCGAGGGCCACGATCGCGCCTCTATGATTACCAACACCGAGAAAAACTATATCGTTGCACCTGCTAACCTATATACGCGCGTTTCGCTCCCCATCAAGGAGATGGCCGATGATATCCTAAATAAATTGGCATACGTGCCCGCGGGTAAAACCGACACGCTCTACCGCCGTCCGTATATCAACAAAGCCGAGATTGCGCTTGAGGTGCTCAATTACTACGATGGTTCGCACGAGCTGACGCGCGATGATTGGGCGCAGCCGGCAGCCAATATGCTCCTTATCAAAGAAGGTAGCGTAAGCCGCTTCTTCACTAAGCGCGAACTCCCCTCTGACACCTGCGCAATCTTAGCGTCCGTAACATCTACCAAAGTAGAGGGAACTGACAGTATCCGCTATTATTACTCCTATGATATTGCTGCGTTGCTCACGGAGGAGATTAGAAAAAACGAAATCGATTCGCTGCAGATACCTGACTCATTGCATCTCGTTTTGATGCCGGTAAGTGTAGGCAAAACGACCGACAGTTATTACGGCACCACTATTTCATCTGTCAAGCAGGAGCAGATTGTTTCCGCTACGGAGATTCTCTCTGCCTCTAACTCGCAGCAACCCCTCTCCCTCGAAGTCGTCTATTCCGGCTTCTAATCCTTCTCCCTTGAAGTTATCTATTCCGGATACACATTTCTCATAATAGACAAGCGTATTAAACACATACACGTGTTCACATAGCATGAACACGTGTATGTAGTTTATAGCGCACGTATAAATACGTAGGATGCACGTGCGATGCACGTAGGATGAACGTGCGATGATAATACGCTGCAAAATTTCACAGCATCAGCATCAATTGAGAAGAAGCAGCGAAGTGTTTCAAATAGTGCAGTAACGCTTAAACTTAATTTACAAAACGTTACAAACAGTGCAGTAATGCTTTGACATACACGTCAAAGCGTTACAAACGTTACAAACGTTACACATTTTTGAGTAAGGGTATCTACTTTTTGCGGAAAAGAGACAGTGAGCGGAGCAAGCGTTACAAACAGCGAGCAACGCGAGCAGCACGAAGTGCGTTACACATTTTTGAGTAAGGGTAGTCTATACTTTTTTACGCGAGAGTGCCAGCGAGTGCCATGATGGCAACGTATAGCCAGTGGGAGATGATGCCTGCAGCAATACCGCCGATGAAGGTGCTCAATAGGGCTTTGGAAACGAGGGGGCGGTATCCGAGCGAGTCGAGGGTGGCCGCATCGGTGGAGAGATAGCCGCTCCAGCACATGCCCATAGCCGTGAAGACCGTAATGGCATTGCCATCGATAATCCCGGCTCTTACGAATTCAGGAATCAATCCCAAAGCTGCCCCTACTGCGCCTAAGGCCGTGATAGGGAACGCAATCAGTTCGGGAGCATGGAAGCCAAACAGCCATTCGAAGAGGAAATTCACCTTGCCAGCCAACCAAGGCAGGAAGCGCGTTCCTTCATAAGCAGCACCCGTATAAGCCACTACCGCATTGCCGGCTGCATCCACGCTCTCCGAACCGCCGAAGGTGAGCATCATCACGAACGTAGAGATAATCAACACACCAGGGATGATTGCCAATCCGACTTCAACGCCCGATTTACCGCCATCCAGCAGCGCGTTTAGAATGCGGATAAAGAGCGAGTTGCTATCTTTGCCGCCCGCCATCAGTTCAGCTTCTTCTTCCTCCAACTCGTGCATCTCATCTGGTGTGAGCGCGTCTTCATCGCGGTAAGAGGGATACATCTTGCAAGTGAAATATTGCATCAGTCGGGTGCTGATGATGCAGCCGCATATCGCACCGAAGAAACCGATGAAGGGAGCCGCGTAGTAGCCTTGGCCAATCATAAACACAATCACAATCAATCCCATGCCAAACGCCGTTCCGAAATTCACGAGCGACACATGTTGATACCGCTTGAAGTAACGCGCAAAATGTTTGTTTTGCGAGAGCGATATGATAGCGGGATTGTCGCTCAAGAAGGTGAGTACGGCTCCGAGTGACGCTACACCGGGCATGTTAAACAGCGGTTTCATGATTGGGCGTAGCAGTTTCTGCAGCAAATCGACTACGCCAAACTCGATGAAGATCTTGCTCAGCGCGCCGGTAAGCACGCAGATGGCCATCAGGTAGAAGACCGTGTTGAGCAATAGGTCGTGGGCTGTGCGCATCAGGGTGTTGAGCATGTTCGTCAAACCCATTACGTAGGCCATGTAGCCGAAAAGAAGGAGTACCGCCAGCAGGCAAGGGACACCGGATGGCATGTGGAGTTTCTTACGCATGTGATTGTGTTTTTCTAATGGTGAAAGCAATTAGAGAAGGGCCGCCAAGTTCTTTGGATTGAGCAGTTGCTTGCCCTCGTCGGTATATGCATAATCGATGCGGTCAGCAAAGCGCTCTTCCACCTTGCCGCGCACCACTTTCATCGTGGAGTTAATGAGGTGATTCTGCTCGGTGAATGCCTCAGGAAGGACAGCCACTGCTTTGGGTAACCATGCCTCGGGGAATACGCCGAAGTTCTTACCGCCTTTCTTATATGAGTCAATCTCCTCCTGAATCTTCATGAGCTGCGCTTTGCGTCCCTCCTCAGAGAGCGGGTCGAGCCCTTTCTGCTGCGCATACTCGCGCAGAGCATCCTTGTTGGGCACGATTAGCGCCATCGTGTAGGGGTTCTGATTATTATGCAGAATCACGTTGTCAACATACTTACTGCCATCAGTAAGGCCGTCTTCAAAACCTTCGGGGCTGTATTTCTCGCCATCAGCACCGATAAGCAACGACTTGAATCGGCCCACAACCCAGAGGAAACCGGGGTGTTTCTCGCGGAGCACGTAGCCCATATCGCCGGTGTGGAGCCAGCCATCGATAACCGTATTGGCCGTAGAAACGGGGTTCTTCCAATAGCCAGCCATCACGTTCTCGCCCTTGATAACGATCTCGCCGCGCTGCCCATCGGGCACCTCATTGCCTTCCGAATCGCAGATCTTGAGCTCAAGCGGGCTGACAATGCAGCCCGACGAACCGAAGATGGCATGCCCCGGAGCATTGGCGCAGATGATAGGCGTTGCCTCCGAGAGACCGTAACCTTGGAACATCGGTATTCCGATAGCGTTGTAATAGCGCTGCAACTCAATGTCAAGGAGTGCGCCACCGCCTACGAAGAACTTCATTCGACCGCCCATTCCCTGACGAACAGCCTTGAAAATGAGTTTGTCAAACAGCGCATTCAGCGGTTTTTTCCAAAGTTGGCAGAATCCGCCGGCATTCCAATATTCCTTGTTGTAGGAGATGGCGAGGCGGAGTGCGAAATTATAGAGTGCCTCCACTTTCGGCCCTTTCTTCTTGATGGTCGTTTCGATATTTTTCTTGAAATTGCGCGCCAAAGCCGGTACGGAGAGCATCACGTGCGGCCGCACTTCGGCAATCGACATGGGGATGTTCTTGAGCGAAGCAAGCGCGTTTTTGCCTACCGGCACGGTAGCGATGGAGCCGCCGTAAGACATCATCGTGTAGAATCCGGCTACGTGCGCAAAGCAGTGGTCGAGCGGAAGGATGATGAGCATCACATCGCCCTCGTCAATGCCAATCACCGAATGGGCTTGCTCTACGTTGGCCGTGTAATTGCGGTGGGTGAGGAGAATACCTTTGGGGTCGGCCGTGGTGCCGGAGGTGTACGATATATTGGCGTAGTCATCAGGACCAACCGACTCATAGCGCGCCTTGAACGCATCGGCATGTTCCTTCAGATACGCATCGCCCATTGTTTGCAGTTCGGAGACGAGCATCTCCTTCTCCTGCAAGTCAGCGATGGGGTCAAACACGATGACCTTCTCTACGTTGGGGCATTCGGGTAGGATCTTGCGGATTTTGGGCAACTGCTGATCGGAAGTGAAGATGAAGCGTGCGTCAGAATGCTGGACACGGAAGAGTAGGTCGCTGGCTTCCTCGAGCTTGATGGAGAGGGGCACGTTTACGCCACCAGCATAGAGGATACCGAGCTCGCCAATCACCCAGAGGTTGCGCCCTTGCGAGAGCAACGCACAGCGTTCGCCTTTTTCCAAACCGAGCGCCATCAAGCCTGCACCGATGCGATACGACTCCAAGCGCGTTTGCTCAAACGTGGTTTCCGTCCATACCGAATCCACTTTCTCGCGAAGGAAGACATTGCTGGCAAACTGACGAGTGTATTTTTCTACAAAGTCAATGATTGTAATTCGTTTGTCCATATTGTTAGAAGTTTTTTAGGGGGTTAATACGTGCGGATAATGATGTATTGGAGCAGTTGCAAAAGGGCGCTCTTTACATCGGATTGATGAAACGAAGCGAGTGCATCCTGGGCTTTCTGCTTATGCACCTGCATTTGGCGCTCCACGTATCGGATACCGTCGTATTTGAGTACGAAGGACTGAATGCGCTGCATGTCTTCGTCAGGATGGGGACTTTCAGACAACTGCTCGGCTATGCTTCGGATAGCGGCAGCCTCGTCTTGCGGGGCACGGTTGAGGGCAACGATCAGCGGCAGGGTAGCCTTGCCATCGCGGATATCGGAGAGGGTAGGTTTACCAATTTCCTGCTCGGAATAGTCTAGCACATCGTCTTTCATTTGGAAAATCAGCCCGATCTCTCGTCCGAAAGTGCGCAACTGCGTCTCCTGTTTGGCTGAAGCGCCCGAGGATACACCTCCGGCTTGCGTGCAGGCCGCAAAGAGCGATGCCGTCTTTTGGTCAATCACGCGCATATACGACTCCTCCGTTATCCATGGCGAGGCATAGGCATGCAGCTGCATGATCTCGCCTGTTGAGAGCGTCTTGCCCATGTCGGCTACGATATTGAGAATCTTCAGATTGCGCAGGTTGGCGGTGATTTCAATCACGCGTGCGAGCAAAAAATCGCCCACCAATACCGCCACTTTGTTGCCAAAAAGAGCCTGCACGCTCGGTGCACCGCGGCGCGTAGGCGAGTTGTCAACCACATCATCGTGTATGAGCGAAGCCGTATGGAGCAACTCCATCGCTACCGCCGTCTGGATGGTTTTTTCGTTTACGCCATGGCACATTTTAGCCGACAGCAGCACTATGATCGGGCGCAGCTGTTTACCTACCGTAAGGATGATATGTTCCAGCGCTTCTTTCAGGAGCGGATGGTCGGTTTTGAGCGCATCGCGAAAAGCCTGCTCGAACTGTGCAAATTCGAGGGCAATGGGGCGCTTTATTTCATCTATTGTATTCAAACACATTATTTATTTACGCGCGCACATGAGTCGTGCACAATAAAAACGACCGCAAAGGTACGCATTTTTTTTGATATTGCCAACATTATTAGCAATTTTTCTACATTTAGCGGCATTTTTTGCACACCTATGCGCCTAAATAGCAGTAATTTTGCAGCGGTAAAAATAGGCGAACATTTTTTCGACCCTTTTTCTGTATCGATTATCAATCAAAAACACATAACTATCATGAAAGCTTTTTTGGACAAAGATTTCCTCTTGCAGACCGAGACTGCTAAGGAATTGTATCACGAACATGCGGCCAAAATGCCCATTATCGATTACCATTGCCACCTCATCCCTCAGATGGTAGCAGAAAACAAACGTTTCGAATCGATTGCTCAGATTTGGCTGATGGGCGACCACTACAAATGGCGCGCAATGCGTTCTAATGGCGTAGATGAGAAATACTGCACCGGTAAGGATACGACCGACTGGGAGAAGTTTGAGAAATGGGCAGAGACAGTGCCTTATACGTTCCGCAACCCGCTTTACCACTGGACGCACTTGGAACTCAAGACCGCTTTCGGCATTGAGGAGCGCCTCAATCCGCTTACGGCTCGTGCCATCTACGATAAGTGCAACGAGATGATTCAGACGGAAGACCGCTTCTGCCCCCGCGGCATGATGGCGCATTACAAAGTGGAAGTGGTTTGTACTACCGACGACCCTGCTGATTCGCTCGAATGGCATCAGATCGTAAAAGACGACCCCACTGCCAAGACGCGTATGCTCCCCACCTGGCGCCCCGATGCCGGTATGAATATCGAAGCAGCTACTTGGAAAGCCTATATCGAAAAATTGGCTACGGTAGCGGAGTGCAATATCAGCAATTTTACCGAGCTCGTAGCTGCGCTTCAGAAGCGTCATGACTTCTTCGAGACGATGGGTTGCCGCCTCTCTGACCATGGTATTGAGGAGTTCTACGATGAGCCGTACACCCTCGCTGAGATTGACGCTATCATGCAGAAAGCCCTCAGCGGCAAGGACTTGACTGCTTATGAGATTCGCCAATACAAGCACGCTTATCTCCACGCTCAGGCTGAGATGGACTACGCTTCCGGCTGGACGCAGCAGTATCACTATGGTGCTATCCGCAACAACAACTCCAAGATGTTTGAGCTCCTCGGCGCAGATACCGGTTTTGACTCTATCGGTGAGTTCACCACCGCTAAGGCTATGAGCCATTTCCTCGACGAGATGAATAAGGAAGGTCATTTGGCTAAGACCATTCTCTACAACCTCAATCCTTGCGCTAACGAGGTGATTGCTACCATGCTTGGCAACTTCCAAGACGGCTCTATCCCCGGCAAGATTCAGTTCGGCAGCGGATGGTGGTTCCTCGATCAGAAAGACGGCATGGAGAAGCAGATGATGGCCCTCTCCAACCTCGGTTTGCTCAGCCGCTTCGTAGGTATGCTTACCGACAGCCGCTCCTTCCTCTCCTATCCGCGTCATGAATATTTCCGCCGCACCCTCTGCAATGTGCTCGGCAACGATATCGAGGCCGGACTTATTCCGTTTACCGGCTATGAGAAAGAGCGCGTATGCCAGATGGTAGAGGATATCTGCTACAACAACGCTAAGAATTATTTCAATTTCTAAACGAACAAAAACTACATAAAAATGGCAAAAATCATTACCCTTGGCGAGATTATGCTCCGCCTCAGCCCCGAAGGCAACGACCGTTTTATTCAGACCGACAACTTCCGCATCATCCCCGGTGGTGGCGAAGCTAACGTAGCCGTATCTTGCGCTAATTATGGCCACGATGCATACTTCGTAACCAAACTCCCGAAGCACGAGATTGGCCAGATTGCAGTCAACTCGCTTCGTCGCTATGGCGTGAACACGCAGTTTATCGCTCGCGGAGGTGATCGTATAGGTTTGTATTACTGCGAGACTGGCGCTTCAATGCGTCCGTCTAAGGTTATCTACGACCGCGCTCACTCGGCTATCGCTGAGGCTGACCCTGCTGATTTCGATTTCGATGCAATCATGGAAGGCGCACAGTGGTTCCACTGGTCGGGCATCACGCCGGCTATCTCTGACAAGGCTGCTGAGCTCACTCGTTTGGCTTGCGAAGCTGCTAAGCGTCATGGCGTTACCGTTTCCGTTGACCTCAATTTCCGCAAGAAACTTTGGACGTCAGAGAAGGCTATTTCTGTGATGCGTCCGCTCATGAAATACGTAGATGTATGCATTGGTAATGAGGAAGATGCAGAGCTCTGCCTCGGCTTTAAGCCCGATGCTGATGTAGAAGGTGGCGAAACCAACGCAGCTGGCTACGAAGGTATTTTCCGCCAGATGAAGGAGGAGTTTGGCTTTAAGTATGTCGTTTCTACCCTCCGTGAGTCGTTCTCCGCAACCCACAACGGCTGGAAAGCGCTCATCTTCGATGGCAAGGAGTTCTATCAGTCTAAGCGCTATGACATCAACCCGATTATCGACCGCGTAGGTGGTGGTGACTCGTTCTCTGGTGGCCTCATCCACGGTATGCTCAAATATCCTGACAACCAGGGTGCTGCCTTGGAGTTTGCTGTAGCTGCTTCGGCGCTCAAGCATACGGTAAATGGTGATTACAACCTCGTTTCAGAAGAAGAAGTGCTCGCACTCGCTGGCGGTAATGCCAACGGCCGCGTGCAGCGTTAATCATAGCAGGCTGTGCATGGCGTGCAGTAAGTACGTTTGCATGTAGCATGAGGCGTATGCCTGTACGTGCGCTATGCGCGGTCGCGCTAATAATAAAGGTGGGGAATGAATACTCCTACCTTAAAAAAACAATAATTCTATGGCAAAATTTGATAAGTTTGAGGTGATGGCCAAGATTGCGGCTGCACCGATGGTACCCGTTTTCTATCATAAAGACGCAGAAATCTGCAAGAAAGTAATCAAAGCCTGCTACGAGGGTGGTGTGCGCGCGTTTGAGTTTACCAACCGCGGCGATTTCGCTCATGAAGTGTTTGGCGAGCTCTCCAAATGGGCAAGCAAAGAGTGCCCCGAACTCGCGCTCGGTATCGGCTCGGTAGTGGATGCTCCTACGGCAGCACTCTATCTCCAGCTCGGTGCGAATTTCGTAGTTGGCCCGCTCTTCAACCCCGATATCGCAGTCGTTTGTAACCGCCGTTGCGTGACCTACTGCCCGGGTTGCCTTACTCCTTCGGAGATTGGCAAGGCTCAGGAAGTGGGCTGCGACTTCACCAAGGTCTTCCCCGGTGATGTGGTAGGTGCAAACTTGATTAAGGGCGTATTGGCTCCTATGCCATGGTCGAAGATCATGGTTACGGGTGGTGTAGCTCCTGAGAAAGACAACCTCGAGAAATGGTTCAAGGCTGGCGTTTTCTGCGTTGGTATGGGCTCCAAACTGTTCCCCAAGGAGGTTATCGCAGCTGAAGATTGGCAGGCTATCACCGCAAAATGCCAGGAGTGCTTCAGCGCTATCAATGGCTTCAAGGCGTAATTCGTGAGGCTTACAAGTATTAATTCAAATAAGTTTATCTAACATCCATGTCAACCCAACAAAAACTTATGTCAAACTGGCGTTGGTGGCTTTGCAGCTTGCTGTTTGTGGCTACTACTGTCAATTATCTTGACCGCCAGGTACTCTCCCTCACGTTTGAGGAGTTTATCAAACCCGAATTCCATTGGACCGATAATGATTACGGTACAATCACCTCGTTCTTCTCCATTTTCTACGCTATTGCCTGCCTTTTTGCAGGTAAGTTTGTAGATTGGATGGGCACCAAGCGCGGCTACCTGATCGCCATCTTCGTATGGTCGGCAGGTGCTTGCCTCCACGCACTCTGCGGATGGGCAACCATGCATATCGAAGGTTTTGAGAGTCTCGCCGCTATGCGAGCAGTAGAAGTGGGCAGTAATGCTGCTCTCGGTATTGCTACTACCTCGGTATATCTCTTCCTCCTGTGCCGCGGCATCCTTGCCCTCGGTGAGGCAGGTAACTTCCCTGCTGCCATCAAGGTTACGGCTGAGTATTTCCCCAAGAAAGACCGTGCATTCGCTACCTCGCTGTTCAACGCAGGTGCTTCTGTAGGTGCGTTGGCTGCACCCCTCTGCATCCCCGTGTTGGCTAAGCAGCTTGGTTGGGAATGGGCATTCGTCATCATCGGTGGACTCGGTTTCCTCTGGATGTTCTTCTGGCAGTTTATGTATGATAAGCCGGAGGTAAGCAAACATGTGAATGAGGCTGAACTTCGCTACATTCGTCAGGATGAGTCAGAGGAAGAGCAGGTGGCTTCCGTGAAGGAAGAGGCTGCTATCCCGATGCTCAAGTGCTTCGGCTATCGCCAGACGTGGGCGTTCATCGTAGGTAAGTTCTTTACCGATGGCGTTTGGTGGTTCTTCCTCTTCTGGGCTCCTTCGTATTTCCAGAATCAGTTCGGCTACAAGGCTTCTTCGGGCATGGGTCAGGCGCTCATCTTCACGCTGTATGCTATCGTTACGATCCTCTCTATCTTCGGTGGTTATCTGCCTAAGTTGTTTGTGGAGAAGAAGCAGATGGAGCCGTATAGCGGCCGTATGCTTGCCATGTTGATTTTCACCATCTTCCCGCTCTTTGCGCTTGCCGCACAGCCGCTTGGCGCATATAGCGCATGGTGGCCCGCTATCTTCATCGGCTTGGCTGGTGCTGGTCATCAGGCTTGGTCAGCTAACCTCTTCTCTACCGTTGGCGATATGTTCCCAAAATCTACAATCGCTACCATTACGGGTATCGGTGCAATGGCTGGTGGTATCGGCTCGATGATTATCCAGAAGTCGGCTGGTGCACTCTTCACCTATGCTGAGAATGCAGGCGAAGCATTCGGATTCCTCGGATTCACGGGCAAGCCCGCTGGTTACTTCATCATGTTCTGCTTCTGCGGCGTGGCATACATCACCGCATGGGCGCTCATGAAGGCCCTCGTTCCCCGCTACAAGAAAGTTGAGGCATAAGGCTGACAGTGGGCATTTTTTGCCTACCCTAAAATCCGCAACTATCATCCAATACACGATTAAGGGTAGATTTATGAGTCGTTAGTAGCAGCTTTCAGTAAAAAGCAACAGCACAACATCAATATGTAGCCACCATCCCCTTACC
>JALFZG010000077.1 GCA_022784645.1 Bacteroidales bacterium | reverse complement strand
TCGGCCCAAATCGTAAGTAAAATCAGTCACGTAGCTCGCTACGCTCCCTCTTTTACTTCCAATTTTTCCTCGAAAATAAATCCAAAATCTAACAAAGCTAATTTTTAGAACCCACCTTTAAAAAAAGAACGTATGAACAGACAGGATTTTCCGATACTCAACCAAACGGTTTATGGCAAACCGCTTATTTACTTGGATAATGCAGCTACCACGCAAAAGCCGCAAGCGGTGATTGACGCGATAGCTTATGCTTATTCCACGTTCAATGCCAATATCCATCGCGGTGTGCACCATCTGAGTCAGGTGGCAACCGAAGAACATGAAAAAGCGCGCCAAAAAGTGGCGGATTTCATTCATGCACAATCGTCTAATGAAATTATCTTCACCAAAGGCACTACCAGCAGTATCAACATGCTGGCATGGAGCTTGGGCGAATGGAAAAAAGCAGGTCGTTATATGATTGAAAATGGCGATGAAATCGTGGTTTCTACGCTGGAGCACCACTCCAATATCGTACCTTGGCAGATGCTTGCAGAGCGCAGGGGAGCGGTATTAAAAGTGGTACCACTAAAAGCCGATCAGTCGATTGATTTAGAGGCATTTAAGCAGCTTATAAGCCCACGTACGAAGATTGTAGCTATGGCGCATGTGAGCAACGTAATGGGCATCATCAATCCCGTAAAGGAGATAGCCGAAATGGCGCATCAAGCAGGAGCTTTGTTTGCTATGGATGCTGCCCAATCAGCTCCACATATCGTGCTCGATATGCAGGATATTGACTGTGATTTTTGTTCATTTTCTGCTCATAAAATGTATGGCCCTACCGGTATAGGCGTATTGTATGGAAAAGAATCATTGCTCCAGCAACTGCCGCCTGCAGAAGGTGGAGGAGAGATGATTGAACACGTCAGTTTCGAGCGCACAACCTATAATACCCTACCCTATAAGTTCGAGGCCGGCACACCCAATTTTATTGGCAGCTATGCCTTTGGCAAGGCGCTGGATTATATATGCAGCTTGGATAAAAAGCAGCTTTTCGAAGAGGAAATGGCGCTTTGCAAACAGCTGGAAGAAGCTCTCTTGAAAGGTAATTACAGCGGCTCTACTATCGAGATTTACGGTCGTGGGTTGCAGAAAGTGGGCGCTGTAAGTTTCAATCTCCGAAACGCGCAAGGCCAACTCATTCATCCGTATGATATAGGTGTGTTGCTTGATCGTCAGGGGGTAGCGGTACGTACGGGTCATCATTGCGCTGAACCGCTTATTGACCATCTCCAAGTGCCAGGAACTGTACGCGCATCTATCGCACTATATACCGATGAAAGCGACATTCGTGCACTCATCAACGCGCTCGAAAAAGCCGCAGCTATGTTAGCTTAATTATCACAAAAAAATCATAACGTATGGAAGAAAAAAAGATTCAATTGCCGGAAAATGCGGCTCGTCCGCTTCGTGAAGGCGAAACGTATGAACCTATTCTCGACCCGAAAAAGCAGCCTAAGGAAGTGACTGTATATTCGGTAGTGATGGGTCTTGTAATGGCCGTAATCTTCTCAGCAGCAGCTGCTTATCTCGGCCTTAAAGTCGGACAGGTGTTTGAAGCAGCTATCCCTATTGCTATCATCGCAGTAGGCATCAGTAGTGCTACCAAACGCAAAAATGCACTGGGAGAAAACGTGATTATCCAGTCGATTGGCGCATGCTCGGGCGTGATTGTAGCCGGTGCGATCTTCACCCTACCCGCGCTCTACATTTTGCAGGCTAAGTATCCTGAAATCACGGTGAATTTCCTGCAAGTGTTTGTATCCTCGCTCCTTGGCGGCTGCCTTGGTATTTTGTTTTTAATTCCTTTCCGCAAGTATTTCGTAAAGGAGAAACATGGTGAATATCCTTTCCCAGAGGCTACTGCCACTACGCAAGTGCTTGTATCGGGCGAACAGGGTGGCTCACAAGCTAAACCGCTTATTTGGGCAGCCGGATTGGGTGGTTTATATGATTTCCTTGTAGGCACATTCGGTTTCTGGACGGAATCAGTCAGCACACGTATGATGGCATGGGGCGAAGCGCTCGCTATGAAAACCAAACTCGTTTTCTCCATCAATACTTCTGCAGCCGTATTGGGTTTGGGTTATATTATCGGCTTGAAATATGCTGCAATCATCTGTGCAGGTTCATTTCTTGTATG
This sequence comes from Bacteroidales bacterium, assembly GCA_022784645.1. Taxonomy (GTDB): domain Bacteria; phylum Bacteroidota; class Bacteroidia; order Bacteroidales; family Paludibacteraceae; genus Colicola. The sequence continues at coordinate 10,491 of JALFZG010000077.1, read as the reverse complement.
GTGGGTTATTCTCCCGCTACTCGGCACTATTCCGGAGTTTGCAGCCGTTGATCCGCAACTGCTTTTCGTAAACTATGGTCGCAATATCGGTATTGGCGCAATCGCCATGGCCGGATTGATTGGTATATGGAAAAACAAAAGCGTTATCGCCAGCGCATTCGGATTGATGAAGAATGAGTTTGGCGGAAAGAAAGAGGAAAAGAAGAATATTCTCCGTACGGATAAAGACCTGAGTATGAAGTTGTTAGCTATTGCTATTATTGCTGCACTTGCTATCACTTTTGTCTTCTTCTGGTTGGGTGTTTTGCATAATTTTGTGCAGGCACTCGTTGCATTTGTAGTGGTTACCGTGATAGCATTCCTCTTCACTACGGTAGCAGCCAATGCGATTGCCATCGTAGGTTCTAACCCTGTCTCGGGCATGACGCTCATGACGCTCATCATCGCTTCGGTGGTGTTCGTAGCAGTAGGCATGAAAGGTGCCAGCGGAATGGTTGGTGCTATGGTTATTGGTGGTGTAGTTTGTACGGCTCTTTCGATGGCAGGCGGCTTTATTACCGACTTGAAGATTGGTTATTGGATAGGCACCACGCCTTCAAAACAGGAGACATGGAAATTCCTCGGCACGCTCGTTAGTGCTGCTACGGTAGGTGGCGTGATGATCGTGATGAATAAAACTTATGGTTTCGTAGGTGAAAACGCATTGGTAGCACCTCAGGCAAACGCTATGGCAGCCGTTATTGAGCCGCTTATGTCTGGCCAGGGTGCACCTTGGATGCTCTATTTTGGTGGTGCGGTATTGGCACTTATTCTCAGCCTTCTTGGTGTACCGGTATTGCCGTTTGCACTGGGTATGTTTATTCCTATGCATCTGAATGTGCCCCTGCTGGTAGGTGGTGCTATTGCATGGTTGGTTGGCCGCGGTAAAGATGAAGAATTGGCTAAACAACGTCAAGAGAAAGGTACGCTCGTAGCCTCCGGTTTCATCGCTGGTGGTGCGCTTATGGGCGTTGTATCAGCTGTGCTGAAATTCTGTGGTGCTGACTGGTATCTCAGCGGTTGGGCAACGAGTGGTGCAGCTCAGATTCTTTCGGTAGTGATGTATGCAGTTCTCTGCGTATATTTCTACTTGGCAAGCCGTAAGGTTAACGTGGGAAAATAAAGCATCCCATAATAAAAATAAAGATGAGTCTCGTAAAATTCTATAAGAAATTCTATACGGTTTGCAACTGGCGCTATAAGATGCAAACCGTTGGTGTAGAGAAGGTTAGGGAGGATAAGACATATCTTATGCTCCCCAACCATATCTCGTTTATTGAGCCTATTCTCACGTTCAGTAATCTTTGGCGAACACCCTTTCGTCCGATGGCTACTGCTTATCTCTTTCGCATTCCGCTGGTAGGGTGGTGCTTGCGCCATATAGATGCTATACTCGTGCCGGATATGGAGAAGAAAGATGCACGAGCAGCGGTAGCGTATGCGCACACGCTTAAAGATATTGCTATCGATACCCTCCGCGGACATCGCAACCTCGGCATCTATCCTTCCGGACATGTGCAGTATAAAAACGAATATAAAGAGAATTTGGGCAATCGGAGATTGGCTTATGAGATTTGCAAAGAGCTGCCCGAAGGGGTAGAGGTGCTTCTTGTTAGGAGCTCAGGTACGGAACACAGCATCACAGCCCGCCATAAATGGAAACCTTGCCTCTTCAAACGCAGAAAAGTGAAGATCGTATATGAGATTCATACTGAAGAGGTAAAACAATGGGCACAAACGCTCACCAGACGAGAGTTTAATGAGCAGCTCGAAAAATGGTATAACCAATGAGAGAAAAGTAAATCCTGCGGATTTCTGCAGATGCTATCTGCAGCCAATTAACAATATAAAATGATACGGGTAAATAGACAGCCTGATCAATAAGAAGGTAAATCCTACGGATTTCTGCAGATGCTATCTGCAGCCAATGAACAATATAAAATGATACGGGTAAATAGACAGCCTGATCAATAAGAAGGTAAATCCTGCGGATTTCTGCAGACAAAAACCGGAAGGCTTTTTTAATAAGAGAGAAAATAAGGATTTTTAATAAGAGAGGAAATAATTATTTTTATTGGGGCAAAAACGCTTACAGCTTATGCCCTAAGATGGAGTATTCTTCGCCATCGCGAAGGATAATTGCTTTATTATCGCGGAAAATCTTGCGGGTGCGCTGATGGGGAAAGTCGCTTGGTATTGACTCTATAGCCGTTTCTTCGCCTATACAATGAATATATCGGAATAACCCCCAGATAGCATCATACGAATAGTCGGTTTTACTGTCGCAAGGCACATAGATATGCGCATTATAGTTATCAAATGAATCGAAATCTACTACATAAGGAGGAGTGGGGGAGTAACAATAGATTGCTTGTAAATTTTGGCAACCTTTAAAAGCGTAAAAATAAATAGAATCAAGCTGCTCGCCTAAATAAACTGCTTGCAAGTTCGAGCAATTCTCAAAAGCCGCGAACCCAATATTGGTGATGCTATCTGGAATAGTGACGGAAGTAAGACCAGTGCAACCATAAAACATATGATACTCTATTTTCTTTAAGCCATTGCCGATACTAATGGATGTAAGACCACTACAATTAAAGAAAAGCCCAGACCCCACACTTATCACATTGTCTGGAATAATCATATTCGTAAGGCCGCTACAGTTAGCGAAAGTTTGACTACCTATATTCGTAACGCTATTTGGGATAATAAAAGAAGTGAGTGCAGCGCAACTAGAAAAAGCAGCATTTCCAATGCTCGTGATGCTATCGCCAAAAGCAATATACGAAAGATTTTTACAACCAGAAAAAGCATAATCTCCTATACTCAAAATGCTGTTTGAAAAACTTACAGAAGTCAGATTGAGACAATTTACTAAAGCATACATTCCAATGCCGGTGACGCGGTAGGTTATGCCATTATGCGTAACGGTATCAGGAATAGTAACCGACGAAAAAGTATAAGAAATGGTAAAATCCTCATACGTCACTTCTGCTGTATTATTGCCCGTAATGTTGTAATACAGGTCACCTGACTTAAAATCATAAGCTTGCGCAGATAATGCAGAAAATAAGGCAAATATTAAAAATATGAGAATCTTTTTCATATCAAATTATTATTGGCATAACACAAGAAAAACACGTACAGACACCATAGTTTACACGTGATTGTACGTGCGATGAACGTGCGATGAACGTAGGATGAACGTGCGATGAACGTGCGATAAGAAGAGGAGGCATTGAGGAGGCATTGTGGAGGAAGAGTTACTTCTTGAAGGAGAAATATTTTTGGCCGAAATAGCTCACGAGCACCGTGATCCCGGTTACGAGCATCTTCGATGGAGTGGGGTAGATTTGACAAATTTCCACAAAGAATTTTAAGCCAACATAATTAATCAAAATATTCAGCCCTACAATCAGCAAATAGCGCATGAGCTGATTCCAACCCGCAAGCGAGGATTGCGTAAACGTAACATACTTATTCAACAAAAAACCGGTCAGTAAAGTAATCGGAAACGTGATGCCGAATGCCAAAATATGTGGCGTGATGGCTAATGGCATAACATCGATATGCGGAAAATCGATATATACGACATTACCAAACGAAGAAAATAATATATGATAAAAAATGAAATATAAAAACCAATCGAGCACCATGTTTCCGCCACCGCAACAAGCATAGCGAAACACCTCCCGACTCACAATTTTTTCCGTGTGAAAAAAGCGTAAAAGCAAATTTTCGTAGAAAAAATCAATAATTTTTCGTATAAAATTGCCTAAAGTTTGCATATGTCAAATTTTTATGCTATCTTTGCAGCGCAAAGATGTGCGCACGTGATTCTCAAAATCGCGACAAAGGTACAAAATTTTTTTGAAAACACCAAACAAAATGCAGCAAGTTAGGGCAAAAAAACGATTGGGGCAGCATTTTCTTAAGGATTTGCACATAGCAGAGCAAATAGCGCTCTCCCCCGTTTTCCCGCAGCAGGATCTTCCGGCTTCGGGCAAGATGCCTATACTTGAGATAGGTCCGGGAATGGGCGTGCTCACACAATTTCTCCTGAAGAATCCGGCTTTTGACGTTACTGCTATTGAGATTGATAGCGAGTCAGTAGCCTATCTGAAAGAATATTATCCGGAGCTCCATCTTATTGAGGGCGATTTTCTGAAACTTCCGATAGAAAAACTCTATCCTGAAGGACAATTCTGCGTGATTGGCAATTATCCGTATAATATCTCCAGCCAGATATTCTTCAAGGTGCTCGAGTATAAAGACCGCATCCCTTGCTGCTCCGGCATGATTCAGAAGGAAGTGGCCGAACGACTCGCTGCCAAACCCGGCACAAAAGCGTATGGTATCCTGAGCGTTTTGCTGCAGGCATATTACGATATAGAATATCTTTTTACTGTTCACGAATTTGTATTTGACCCCCCTCCAAAGGTCAAATCGGCTGTTATTCGCTTCGTGAGGAATGGTCGAGCGCAATTGGATTGCGATGAAGCCCTCTTCAAAACCGTTGTGAAAACAGCCTTTAATCAGCGCCGAAAACAGATGCGCAATTCGTTGAGTCCGATCCTCGGTAAAAATCATCCACTACTGAGCGAGCCGGTCTTTACGAAGCGCCCTGAGCAATTAAGTGTGGAAGAATTTGTAGAACTCACTAAAAAGATTAGCCTATGTCTGAACTGAGAATCTTCTATAAAGAAAACGAGAAAATCCGCATTGCACGTCAGCTCGATATTCTCAAAGAAATTGACAAGAAGGATATCATCTGGATTGATCTCGTAGATGTAAAAGAAGAAGTAGAAAACGAACTCGAGCAATTCCTGAAGATCTACATTCAGGAAGATGAAGAAATAGAGGAGATTGAGATGTCGAGCCGGTATATCCAAACCGATGATTCAATCGTTGCCAACGCCAATTTCCTTTTAGACAGTTACGATGTGGAGCCCGTCAGCTTCATTATTAAAAACGATATTCTTGTATCGGTGCGCGATGTGGATTTGCAGTCGTTTAATGACACGGTAAAGAAGATGTTCGTTAACACCCGTAATTTCCCCACCGGATACCACGTGTTGGTAGCTTTGATGGAAACGCGTGTAGAGTTTGATGCCGATATGATTGAGGATACCACCGATAAGATTACCAAGCTGTCAGAAAAGATTACCAAAGCGTCTGACAAGGTAGATGAAGATGTGTTGATTCAAATCAAAGACTTGCAGGAAAAAGTTACGATCATTCGTCAGAATATAATGGAGAAGCAACGCGTGATCAGCAATATCCTCAAGTGTGATTTCTTCCCTGATGATCTTCAGCCACGCCTTACGATGATCATCAAGGATATCAATTCGCTCTTCGAATATACGAAGTTTGGTTTTGATCGTCTTGACTATCTCCAGGATACCTTCCTCGGTTTGGTTAACATCGAGCAAAATAAGATAATCAAGATTTTTACGGTCGTAAACGTTATCTTCCTTCCGCCTACGCTCATTGCATCAATGTATGGTATGAACTTCGACTTTATGCCCGAGCTGCATTGGCAACATGGTTACCTCTTCAGCGTAGGATTGATGATTGCATGTACGCTGATTGTATTGCTTATTTTCAGGCTCAAAAAATGGCTTTAATGCGGCTTTGTTAATTTGCTTGTCAATAAAAATGTAGATAATATTGATGATAAATGTAGAAAACTTTTTATAAATAATTTTTATCAACAATGTTGTTTTTTTGACGCTATATTTATCACATTGGCATTGGGCTGTAAACGAGTAAGTTATGGATGTTATCAACGTATTTACTGACAAATAATATCAAAGTAAAGATTAAATAAAACTATTATATATTTATCCGAATGGACCAGACTCAACTCATATCTGAAATCAATCAGCTCAGAAAAGATAAACACGCCATCATCATGGCGCATTACTACCAACCTGAGGCTGTTCAGCAGATAGCCGACTTCATAGGCGATTCGCTTGCGCTCGCTCAGCAGGCGCGTAAGACGGATGCGGAAATAATAGTGCTTTGTGGCGTACATTTCATGGGCGAAACGGCTAAGATTATTTGTCCGGATAAGAAAGTGCTTATACCGGATATGGCAGCCGGTTGCTCGTTGGCTGATAGTTGCAAAGCGGAAGACCTCCGAAAATTCAAGGCAGAGCATCCCGGATATAAGGTGATTTCATACGTCAACACAAGCGCAGAAGTGAAGGCGCTTACGGATATCTGCGTCACCTCATCCAATGCCGAGAAGATCATACGAATGCTGCCGAAGGATGAGAAAATAATTTTCGGGCCCGATTATAATTTAGGAAGTTATATAAATAAGGTTACAGGCCGCGAAATGTTGCTCTGGAATGGTGCATGCCATGTGCATGAGAAATTCTCCGTAGAGGCGCTTATTCAGCTTAAGAAGACGCATCCAGAGGCTAAGGTACTCGCCCATCCAGAATGCAAAGGCTCGTTGCTCGTGCTCGCGGATGTTGTGGGCAGTACGCAGGCTTTGCTCAACTATGCCATTCAGTCAGATGCCAAAGAGTATATAGTAGCTACTGAAGCCGGTATCCTCTTTGAGATGCAGAAAGCGTGCCCGGATAAGACGTTTATACCGCTGCCTCCGGAAACAACCGAAGGGGTAGGGTGCAGCTGCAATGAATGCAATTATATGCGCCTTTCTTCTCTTGAGAAGATTTATAATGTGCTCAAAAACGAAACCAACGAAATATTCGTAGATAAAGAAATAGCATCTCAGGCATTGGGTTGCATTGACCGAATGCTCGAAATGAGTAAGTAAACAACAATTAAATTATTTATATTATGACTATTAACGATTACAAATTTGCCGGAAAAAAGGCAATTGTCCGTGTGGACTTCAATGTACCCCTTGATGAGAATGGTAAAATTACCGATGACACCCGTATTCGTGGTGCAGTACCTACCCTGAAGCATATCCTCAACGAGGGTGGTGCGCTCATTATTATGAGCCATATGGGTAAACCCAAAGGCAAGGTGAATGCTAAGTACAGCTTGGCTCAGATTAAGGATGCTGTAGCTGCTGCTTTGGGCGTAAAGGAAGTAAAATTTGCACCGGATTGCGCTAAGGCTAAAGAGATGGCTGATGCGCTCCAGATGGGCGAAGTGCTCATGCTTGAGAACCTCCGTTTCTATGCTGAGGAAGAAGGTAAGCCTGTAGGTATCGATAAGGAAGATCCGGCTTATGATGAGGCAAAGAAAGCTATGAAAGCCAGCCAGAAGGAGTTTGCTAAGACGCTTGCTTCGTATGCTGATTGCTATGTGATGGATGCGTTCGGTACCGCTCACCGTAAACACGCTTCTACTGCTGTAATTGCTGATTACTTCGATGCTGACAACAAGATGCTCGGCTTCTTGATGGAGAAGGAGGTAGCAGCTGTAGATGCCGTTCTCAGCAATATCAAACGTCCGTTTGTAGCTATCATGGGTGGCTCGAAGGTTTCTTCGAAGATCGGTATCATTGAGAACCTCCTCGGTAAGGTAGATAAACTCATCCTCTGCGGTGGTATGACTTATACGTTTGCTAAGGCACACAATGGTGAGATTGGTGACTCTATCGTAGAGCTCGATAAGCTCGATGTAGCACTTGGTGTTGAGGAGTTGGCTAAGAAGAATGGTGTAGAGCTTGTATTGGCTGATGATGCAGTTATCACCAATGGTCTTGACTTCGCTACGATGACCGTTAAGCCGGGTTCGGAGATTAGTGTTGCTCCTTCGAATGCTATTCCTGCCGGTTTTGAGGGCGTAGATGCCGGTCCGGTTGCTCAGAAAGCATTTGCTGAGGCTATCAAGGGCGCTAAGACCATCCTCTGGAACGGCCCTGCTGGCGTATTCGAGTGCGATGATTTCACGGCTGGCTCTAAGGCTATCGGTCTCGCTATCGCTGAGGCTACGGCTGAGGGCGCTTTCTCACTCATCGGTGGTGGCGACTCGGTTGCTTGCGTGAATAAGTTCGGTTTGGCTGACAAGGTATCGTATATTTCCACCGGTGGTGGTGCGCTCCTTGAGGCTATCGAAGGTAAGGTACTTCCGGGTGTAGCTGCTATCAAGGGTTAATTAAAAGATAAGTGGGTTATTACGACCACTTCTAATAAATATATTATATGGATATTATAGGTAAAGTAATTCAAAAACTGGATATACAGAGTGGTACCTCAGCTACTACTGGCAAAACTTGGCAATCGCTTACGTTCATCATCGAGACGATTGAGAACTATCCCCGAAAGGTGGCTATCGAGCTTTTTGGTGAGCAACGCATAAAAGATAATCCGGTAGAGATTGATCAGGTTTATACCATCTCGTTTGATTTGGAAAGCCGTGAGTTTAATGGGCGTTGGTACACCTCTGCTCGTGCATGGAAAATTGTAGCCGGTATGCCGCAGATCAATACTACTCCTCAACCCACTCAGCAGCAAGTGATGCCGCAGCAGATGCCTACCATTCCGCAGGCTGCTCCGCAAGCAGCTCAACAAACGTATGCAGCTCCTCAAGCGGCTCCCCAACCTGCTCCGCAGTCGTTTGATGCCGCAGCAAATAATATGCTTGACGACAACTCCGGTCTGCCCTTCTAATGATTTGTCATCCCTATGCATTTCTGCGTAGGGATGACTTTGTTTAATGCCATGCTATACGCCCATTTTGGCGAATAAATGGCTATCACTATCGCCATGATCAATATATCTCATCTCTCAAAATCCTTTAATAAGCAAGCGGTATTGGAAGATATAAGTCTTCGCATTCCGCGAGGAGAAATAGTATGTCTGCTTGGGCCATCCGGCTCGGGTAAGACTACGCTTATCCGCTTGATTTTAGGTGCTATAGCGCCCGATAAGGGTGAGGTACGCATTGCTGACACCCCTGTTCCTAATAGGCAACTGCTCGCCACTATCGGTTTTATGCCCCAGCAGGATGCGCTATATGAGAATCTATCGGCTATGGATAACCTCGCGTTCTTTGCGGGATTGTATGGAATCAATAAAAAGACTTTCCGTGAGCGCGCAGTGGAAGCATTGCGATTGGTGGGGCTTGAAAATGACCAACATAAACTGGTGGAGTTCTTTTCCGGAGGAATGAAGAAACGCTTGTCGCTGGCGGTGGCTACACTGAATGATCCTGACTTACTCCTGCTCGACGAACCGACTGTAGGCATTGACCCTGTGCTTATGCGCGCTATCTGGCAGCAGTTTGCTCAATGGCGAGCTGCGGGCAAGACCCTGCTCGTGAGTACACACGTGATGGATGAGGTGCATGAATGCGATAAAGCCGCACTTATCAACCATGGTAAGGTGATTGCATACGATGCAGTCAGCAACCTGCTCAAGCATACGAAATCCGGACAGATTGAAGAACTTTTTATTCAAAAATAACGCTATGAAAGCATTGTTTTTACGTATTCTTCGCCAACTCAAAAATGATCCCCGTACGCTTGCATTGATGTTCGTGGCACCATTTCTGATTATGAGTTTGATTTATTTGCTATTAGGCGATTCGGATTATCGACCTGTAATTGCTGTTGGCGAAATGCCGGAAGCATTTACCGAACAATTACGTGTTGATGCAGATGTGGTCAGTATAGCGGATTTGGCGCAAACCGACAGGTATCTAATGGCTGATTCGGCTGATGCTGTAATATGGCAAGAAGAATATGAATTACATATCCGCACATTGGAGAACAACAGTAAATCCGCTGCGGCTATACAAGCTGTACAAGAGGCAATGAGCGAACTTCTTCCGGCAGGAAAAATCAGTATCTCCACTATTTATGGCGATATGGAGAATACATATTTCTCCTCGATGGCGTATGTTTTTTTGGCGGTATTGGCCTTTTTCTTTACGTTCATCGTGAGCGGTATGGCTTTGGTGAGAGAGCGGTTCACCAATACTTTAGAGCGCTTACTGATGACCCCTATTCGTAGATGGCAGGTAGTGGGAGGTTACGTATGCGGCTATGGTGCGGTAGCGGTGCTGCAAGTGATTCTGATAATGCTCTTTACGGTATATGTGCTGAAGGTGCCGGTAGAGGGCAGTATTATCCTTTGCTTGATAGTGATGGTGTTTTTGGCTGTTTGTGCAGTGGAATTGGGCTCACTCATTTCGATTTTCGCCAATGGTGAGTTTCAAGTGGCGCAGTTTATACCTGTGATTATCATCCCGCAGATATTCTTTACGGGCATCATACCGCTGGATACTATTTGCCGTGTGTCAGGTGATCGTTTACACTTTTGTGTCAGGTGATCGTTTACACTTTCGGCCTTTAAAATTGTAAAAAAATAATTTACATTTTGATCTTTGACATACTTTTTGTACATTTGTTCGCTATAAAATATTTTTCATTTTATGGCAAACGAAGAAGCATTACGCAAGCAAGCAATTGCTCTTTATCAGCAAGGGAAAAAGGTAGCTGCAATCGCCCGTGAGATT